>JBHJNC010000093.1:0-9800 GCA_048497675.1 Gimesia maris | reverse complement strand
GGATTGATCCAGCAAAAGCCGTAGCTGGTTGAGTGAAATGGCCTGCTGGTTTTCGCCGCTTGGATGGGCAGACGCAGCCAGACGTGCTGTGGGTTTGACAATAACCGCGTCTGCAACAGCCAGGATAGGATTTAGTATCTTAAGCGATAAATGACACGGATAAGCAGCCAGCCGGCAGATGGAATAGGTGTTGTTATACGCAAATGCTTTCGGCAGCATCTCGCCAAAAATCAGCAGAGTAAAGAAGGCCAATGCCGCCCAGATGCCGGCGGCTATGGAATTGTATTTTTTGTCGATTTGAGCGGTAATTACCCCGGCCAATGAAAAAAACAGGATATTGACAGTCATGTTGGAAAGTAATAAATCGGTCAAAAGCCGGTTCGGTTTCAGCAGTAATTGACGGATTAACACTTCGTAATGTTTGGTGGAGCTGGCAAATCCGGCCACTTTGCGCGGGGACAGGTGAAAAAACGCCGTTTCAGATGCTGAACAGAACGCTGAACAGGTCAGCAGAATCAACATCAGTATCAGTCTTAGAATGTTGTCGAATATAAATTCCACGGTGCTGAATGATACGTTACCTGCCAGAATACGGCAAGATTATTCTTTATGACCGCAATCTGCCGCGGGGATCCGGATCTTGAAACAGGTTCCGTTGCCGACTTCGGACTCAACCGAAATAGAGCCGTCGTGACTGTCGATGATGCGTTTGCAGAATGACAGACCAAGTCCGTTGTTTTCTGCCTCCGGCAAGTCCGCTTTCGTTGAGAAAAACGGATCGAAAATCCTTCGCATCGTTGCTGCGTCCATGCCCCGGCCGGTATCGACAATATCAATGCAAACCGCATCCTGAACGCCGTAGGCCCGTATCCGCAGCTCGCCGGGCTGTCCAAGCATCGCCTGCCGAGCGTTCAATACCAAATTCATCAGCACCTGTCGGATCGAAGGTCCGTCGGCAAAAATGATCAAATCGGCCGGGATATTCAGCGTAGTGTGAATTTTATCTTTTGCAAAGTCCCGCCCAATCCCGACAAAGACATCATCAATCAGTCCTTTGACGGAGACATTTTCTTTCTGGAATGTTTTCTGGCCGGCCAGCATCATCACCCGCTGAAGCATTTCGGTGGCCATTTGCCCCATACGAAGGGCTTTTTGCAGCGCCTTTTCAGCCAGAGCCGCATCGCCGGGATGCTGTAATGCAAGCTGGGCGTAGCTAACCACGGGCGTCAGCAGATTATTCAGCTCATGCGCGGTCATGGTCCATGCCAGCCCCACCGACGCAAGAGATTGGAGTTTGTCGGACTGCTCGACCAGATGCGAGTGCTGCTGCTTATGAAACTTCAGTTGTTGATGCAATGCCTGTCGCTTTTCCAGCAAGTTGTTCATGGTTATCCTCTATGTTGACTGATTTATCTGACGGCTTTGTCGAAATAAAAACTCAATAATAAAATAGGTAAGTTCATAAAACGCAAACTCTTAGCTGAACTATCGACATTTCGTATAAGGATTCTTGAAAAAACAGGTTTATCGGGCCCTGCAGCAGGATTTTCAAAATGACAAATAGGGCAATCTCTGATAGAATCCCGATATTAAGTGAAGATAATCCAACCTATTGTGAATTATGAATACTAAACCTGTTATTGGTTTGATGGGGGCTATCGGTTCCGGCAAAAGTGCGGTTGCTTCAGCATTTGGGCAATTAGGCTGCGCCATTATAGATGCCGACAAGATGGCTCTTGATTTGTTGGAAAAAAAAGACATAATCGATACGATTAGTGAGGTATTTGGCGGTCAAGTCCTCAACCCCGATGGTTCGATTGACCGGAAAAAATTAGCGGATAAAGCCTTTTCTGACCCGGCTTCCTTGGAACAACTGAATTCGATTCTTCATCCGACCGTGTTAAGTCAGACCCAGCAGCTTATTGACAGGTATCGTGCGGCCCCGGAGGTATCTGCGATTGTATTGGATGTCCCGCTCTTGATGGAAACCGGCTGGCATACGCGGTGTAATGTGCTGGTCTTTATCGAGTCCTTGCCTGAAATTCGCATCCAAAGGGTCACACAAAAAGGGCGATTTTCGGCCGACCAGATAAAAAAAAGAGAAAAATTTCAGATTTCACTTGATAAAAAGAGAGAAATTGCTCATTATATCATCCAGAACAATTCCGATTTGGCAGGTTTGACTGATCAAGTCGCACGAATATATTCTGCTATAATGAAGGTTTGGGGATAATTGTTTCAAATCCTGTTTTTAACTAAGCCCGGAACGTCGGGGCTGAATTCGTTTTCTTAAAGAACAGGATTGAGATTTTATGGACCGGACAAGAGCTTATAACTGATTTTCAAATAATAAGTTATGTTTTATTGGTAGGACCTTACACCCAAAGGACAACAGTTGGGTGGAAATCCCAAAACATATCCTAATTTAACAATATTCAGGTACATTAACTATCGTGTTAGACTAAAGAAAATATGTCTCTGGGGACAGTGTTAAACCCATATAAGAATCCAAGGAGTAGCTATGCCAAGACCGAAGGCAGAAGAGTCATCACAAAAAGACAACCAGCGTAAAAAACGTCCATATAGCAAGCGTCCCAAAAATCAGCCTGCCGATCAGCAGACCGAATCGACAGAAACACAGCCCCAACTCGAATTCGAACAGCCCCAGCAGGTTGAAGTCGCCGGCAACATCAAAGAGCCTGAGCAGCAGGTCCAGGATCTTCAGCCCGAGCCGGCCGCTTCTGAAACCGCAGTGCAGGAAGCCCCCGCACCGGCCAAAGAGGAAGCCCCAAAAGAAGAATCTATCCACGAAAAGTATGAGCGTATCAAACGCGGCAGCCTGCATCTGACCGAGCTGCAGAAGCTGGATGTAACCGAACTGCACCGGATTGCCAAAGAAGAAGGCATTACCGAGTATATGGCGATGGCCAAGCAGGACTTGATTTTCAAGATTCTCAAAGAGCGCATCCGCCAGAATGGTCTGATGTACGGCGAAGGCGTGCTGGAAGTCCTGCCGGATGGCTACGGATTTCTGCGCAGCCCCAACTACAGCTACCTGTCCAGCCCGGACGATGTCTATGTCTCACCCTCGCAGATTCGCCGCTTCGGTCTTCGAACCGGTAATATCATTGCCGGCCAGATTCGTCCTCCGAAAGAAAATGAAAAATATTTCGCCCTGCTTCGCGTTGAGGCGATTAACTATCAGGAACCCGAAAAGCTGACCGAGAAGGTTGTCTTCCGCGACCTGATTCCGCTGCACGCTGAAGAGCGGTTTATTCTTGAAACCGGCAAAGAGGAAATGAGCACACGTATTATGGACCTGATTACCCCCATCGGTAAAGGTCAGCGTGCGTTGATTGTTGCTCCGCCGCGTACGGGTAAAACGGTGCTGCTCCAGAAGCTGGCCAATGCCATCAGTGCCAATTATCCTGGTGTTAGAATGATCGTGCTGCTGATTGACGAGCGGCCTGAAGAAGTGACCGACTTTAAGCGTAAAGTCGCCAAAGATGTCGAAGTCATCAGCTCGACCTTTGATGAATCGACCGCGCGTCACTGTCAGGTCTCGGAAATGGTTATCGAAAAAGCCAAGCGTATGGTCGAATACGGCGAAGATGTCGTGATTCTGCTCGACTCGATTACCCGTCTGGCCCGTGCCTATAATACCGAAATGCCTCATTCCGGCAAGATTCTGACCGGTGGTGTCGATGCCAATGCGATGCAGATGCCCAAACGGTTCTTCGGTGCTGCCCGTAATATCGAAAACGGCGGCTCGCTGACCATTCTGGCAACCGCCCTGATTGACACCGGCTCGAAGATGGACGAAGTGATTTTTGAAGAGTTCAAGGCCACCGGCAATATGGAACTCCATCTCGATCGCCAGCTGGTCGAAAAGCGTATCTTCCCGGCCATCAACATCGGCAAGTCCGGCACGCGGCGTGAAGAACTGCTGCTGGACCGCAAGGAACTGGAGCTGGTCTATCGTCTGCGGAAAGTGCTTAGTGAAATGAACCTGGTTGAAGCGGTCGAACTGCTCAAGAACCGTTTAGCCAAGTATCGCACCAACGCTGAATTCCTGATGACCTTGAATCTGGATTAGACACGTTCCTTATCCGATTCACAAAAGTCAAAAGTTTATAGGGGATATCGTTATCGATATCCCCTTTTTTATTGTGTTGAAATGCGGTTGCGAAAAAGGTAAACTGAATAACGTTCTTTATAGGAGCAAAGCAATGGATCTATTAAGACGTGATTTCTTAAAGTCAGTTGCAGCAACAGCGGCAGGACTTTCCGCGTTGTCCGCACAAGAGGCATTCCCGATGGCACATTCCAGCAAAAAATCAGAACGGCTCGAACAAACACTCCATCAAACCCTTGGTAAAACCGGTTTGCGTGTCTATCAGATAGGTTTTGGCGGCATTGTCGTAATGAATGCCGACCCCCAGGATGCCCAGAAGGTGGTTGCTAAGGCGGTTGCAGACGGCATCAATTATTTCGATGTTGCCCCGACCTACGGCGATGCAGAGGTGAAGCTGGGGCCGGCCCTCAAGCCCTTCAGAAAAGATGTGTATCTGGCCTGCAAAACCCACGAAAGAACGGCTCAGGGCGCAAGGAGCAATTTGGATAATTCGCTGAAAAACCTCCAGACCGACCATTTCGATGTCTATCAGCTTCATGCGATTACCGATGTCGAGAAGGACGTCAAGGCGGTCTTTGCCAAAGGCGGGGCGATGGATGTGATTCAGGACGCCAAAAAGGCCGGGATTATCCGGTATGTCGGCTTTTCGGCCCATTCTCCGCAGGCGGCTCTGGCGGCAATGAATGAATACGACTTCGATACGGTAATGTACCCCATTAGTTTCTGTACGCATTTTAGCAGCCGATTTGAAGATGAGGTGCTAACGCAAGCCAAAAAGCGGAATATGGGCATCATTGCCTTAAAAGCTCTGGCCAAGCAGAAGTGGCTCAATGAACAGGACAAAGCCCGATACCCCAAATGCTGGTATGAACCGATTGATGATGAACCGACGGCCAGGCTCGCCCTAAGCTGGACGCAGCAGCAGGGGGCTTCGGTGATTATTCCTCCCGGAGACGAACGCCTGTTTACTCTGGCGGCAAAACTAATCCCGCAGTGTAAGCCGCTGACGGACGATGAGTTGGTGGCTCTCAAAGATACCGCCGCTAAACTTAGCCCGATATTTTAAAGGTCAGGAATGGTTTATACGGATTTACTTGCCCGGGGATCAAAAGGCGTTGTAATTTTCGGCCAGCAAACTCCAGTCTTTTAAATCCACTTTGCCGTCGCCGGTGTAGTCGCCTTCGTCCCACGTAGCCGATGTGGACAGCCAGTGAGCGGCCAGATTCCATACATCAACCAGATCAAAATCCGTGTTTTTCGAAAGCCAGTTCACGGATAAAATCGCCTGGTCGGCCAAATCGACCTTGTTGTCGCCGTTGGCATCACAGGCTTCGTTAAATAGATTCCCCTCGCCAGAGACCGTCAGCCAATAACTCGCCAGCGCCAGCAGGTCGTCGGTATTGACGCCTTTGGGGCATGCAAAATCGCCGTATTGTGCAGACTCCCAGCTTAATCTGGGATAGACTGCTCCGTCGGTGCATAACCGCCAGTAGTCGCTGACCCCGTCGCTGGTTTGTCCGACAAAGTCAAAGCCGGCAAAGCTGCTTTTCTGCTTCATCTGTGCCGCCGTCAACTCCGTCCCGATGCCATTGTTCGGCCCGCCGCCGTCAGCCAGAGACAGAAAATAGCAATTGGCTGGCGTAAGTCCCCCCGCGCTTCCGATCAGCCCTCCGATATTGGTTGCGCCGGGACCATTGACTGAACAGGCCGAATAGCTTCGCTCAACAGCGATGAAGGGTTCGGCGATATGTCCAATCAGCCCGCCTGCTTTGTCTGCCGCTCCAGGGGCATAGATGCTGCCCAGAGAGTAACAATTGCGGACGGTGCTGAATAAATCGAATGTACCGATTATTCCGCCCAGTTCTGAAGATGTATCGCCGCAGCTGATATCCATCTCGGCGGCGCAGGAATCCACAAGTGAACCATTGATATAGCCGATCAGTCCGCCTATCTTTGCTGACAGAGTTCCCGTGGTGATACTGCCTGAGGCAAAACATCGGCGTATGGTGCCGGGATTGCAGACCCCGATTAACCCGCCAATCGAAGAAGTGCCCGCTGTCCCGGTTACCGTGCCGTCAAAGGAGCAGTTGTAAACTTCGACACTGCTTAGGTATCCTGCGATACCGGCGACATAGTTTTTGCCGACAACAGACCCGGTGATGTTGCAGTTGTCGAATAGAGATGTCGTGATTGCCTGACCTGCGATTGCCGCGACAAAGTTGGCTTGTGGGGCCTGTATCGAGACATTAGTCAGCCGCAGATTACGGATGGACGCCTGTTCGATTTTGCCGAAAAGACCAATGATGTCCCTGCCGGACTGTGCGGTAAGCGTGAAATTGGAGATGGTATAATTTCGACCGTCAAACGTGCCCAGAAATGGGGAGCCCTGAAAATCCGGCCTGGTGGTATCGGTATCCGGGGCTATCAGCGGCATCGTGTATGCGGTTCCGCCTAAATCGATATCAGCGGTTAAGACAAAATGTCTGACCAGCAATACCGTGTCGGTTCCGATTGCCGTCAGCTGCTCGACGGTGCTGATCTGATATGGATTTGCAACCGTACCCTTGCCGGGATTGGTTTCCCAGTTATACGCAATCACAGGTGCAACAAAAGTCCATAATAGAATGTATAGGATTTTAAGGTTATGCATTCTATTCCGCCCATTCGAAATGCCTTCCCTGGCAAATGATTATATAGGATATTATATGCAAAAAAAGTGCAGGGGTCAAGATGAAACGGGGGCTAAATCAAGATAAACGAAGTTTTGATATATAGAATCGGACAGATTAGCGATGCAGACTGCAAACAAAAAAGGCCCGTCGACGACGAGCCTCATGATTTGAAGGCCAACCTCCAGTGATGCCGTTTGAGTCCAATTAGAAGTAACCCCGTATTTCGAGGTGGGCAGCTGTTGCGTCTTTCCGATAAATCCTGCAATGCAGGCGTGTTCGGCTCTTACGACCTGGCTTCCCGGAGTGATCTCATCGGTTCTTCCAATGCGAGAACTCAATATCGCACATCCCAGGGGCAAACCCTACATATTCACTATAACAAACTATCGGCAAAAAATCAAGTTTTAATAAATCAATCTTGATTTTTAGGCAATTTAATGCGTCACAAACGTACAGCAGTATATGTTACTTTTTTGGATTCAAGAGCTTACGCCGTGCGAAGCTGTGCGGACAATTTTTGATTCAGTGCTTCGAAAATCGTCTTTTCAAAGGCATCGACCTGTTCATGCCGCAGCGTGCCGTCGTCGTCACGGAAAATCATCGCCACGCTGACGCTTTTTTGGCCTTGCGGGATAGGTTTGCCGCGATACAGTGAAACAAACTCGACTTTCTCCAGTACGGCAGGTTTGACCGGCTCAATCACATTTAAAATCTCGGACCATTGGACTTGCTCGGCCAAAATCAAAGACAGGTCACGGCGGACGGCCGGGAACTTCGGAATCGGCTTAACCGATACTATGCCTCCGGTGTTTTGCAGGATGGTTTCAAAGTCCAGTTCTGCAAGACAAATCTGAGCGGCTCGGTCCAGGTCGAATTTTTTGGTGATGTCATTTTTAATCACGCCTGCATAACCGATATCTTTGCCATCAAGTGTGATGGCTGCACCGGCCTGTGCCCAATTCAAATTGGCAGGCGTGAAGTTCAGTTTGCATCCTGGGATAACGGCTTCAATTGCCGCTTCAATCGCTCCGCGAAGCGAACGGAAATCGCCGTCGGTCGCCAGTCCCAGTCTGGTGCGTTCAATCGGCAGCTTCTGAGAGCCTTCCGGATTGGGAATGTAGGTATTTGCCAGCTCGAACAGTCGGCAGGGGATGTTGCCGGTGTTGTAATTGGAACGCATTACGCCGGTCAGCGAGCCGAGCAAATTGGTTCGCAGCAGACGCGATGATTTCTGATTGACATCCTGAACGGCCAGATGCTGGTCAACACCGACGGCGCCGAAGACGGAGGCTAAATCCGGTTCGACAAACGAGACGGTAATGGTTTCAAAATACCCGGCGCCGGTTAAAACGGTCCGCAGAGACGCGGCCGCAGCCTGGCGTTTATCTTTGGGTGCCGCTTCAATATGAATCTTGCGTTCGGTGGGGATTTTGTCATAGCCCCAGCAGCGGGCGGCTTCTTCAATCAGATCCACTTCACGATAAATGTCGTGCCGCCAGGTCGGGATCGTGCAGACGACGAGGTCTTCGGTTTTGTTTTCCGGATCAAAGCCCAGGGCTTTGAAAATAGCGATGACGCTGTCTGTGGGGATATCGATTCCCAGCAGGGCTTTCATTCGTGACAGACGCATCCCGACGGTCGGCTGTTCGGTTTTGCCGGGAAAGACATCGACAATGCCCTGGGCCAGCGTTCCGCCTGCAAGCTGTGTGATTAATTGAGCACACCGCAAGGATGCCCATTCGATATTATCAGCATCGACCTGACGTTCAAACCGGTATGATGCATCCGAGGGCAGGGCGAGCTTGCGCGAAGTTCTACGGACGGTAACGGGGTCAAAATGCGCTTCTTCCAATAGAATGTTGACGGTTGTGTCCGAAACTTCGGTTTCCAGTCCGCCCATAACGCCGGCTACAGCGACGGGCTTGTGGGCATCGGCGATGACGAGCATCGATTCGTTCAGGTCGCACTTGGTCCCGTCGATGCTGATGATGCGTTCGCCGAGTTTGGCTTTGCGGACGATGATGGTTTTGTCGCCGATTTTGTCGTAGTCGAAAGCGTGAGGGGGCTGGCCGTGTTCCATCATCGCGTAGTTGGTTGCGTCGACGACATTGTTGACGCTGCGCAGGCCGATGGCTTCCAGCCGTTTGCGTAGCCAGGCCGGAGAGGGACCAATTTTGACATTCTGTATCACGCGTGCGGTATAGCGTCCGCAGGCGGCGGGGTCTTCAATTTTGACATTGACAAGCCGGCCGGCGTCGATATCGCTTTGTTTGACATCGATTTGCGGCAGGGTCAGCGGTCGCCCCCAGGCGGCGGACAGTTCGCGGGCAATGCCGATGTGGCTCAGGCAGTCGCCGCGGTTGCTGGTGATTTCGACATCAATGACAGTATCGTCTTCAAACGGCTCGATGGATTCAATGGGCAGACCGCGGTCGCTGAGTGCAGCCCCGATCTGTTCGGGGGTGTACCCGGAAATGTCTATGTAATCCTTCAGCCAATGTAACGAAATCTTCATATACTCACACTTTCTTATTTATATTGGGTCGATGATAAAAGGGATAAAATACTCCAGAATCCGGGTTCTGTCAACCGTTTTAGTTGGATGCCAGAAAGTGGATAAGTTTGGTTGGAAATGGTCACAGTATAAGCATGGCTTATCCTATTATAAGGATGGGTTCGTTTTGGCAGACACAGTCTGCACTTCTGCCGCGAGGAATAACTCGGTAATGCAACCCTACATAGTCGCGACGGACTAAATTGGGTTCGTTTTGGTAAAGAGTTCTTAGTTCTTGGTTCGTAGTTCTTAGAAAATTGGCTTCGTTTTGTAATTTTGCCACAGAGGACACAGAGGACCTCAGAGATAAAATGGGTTCGTTTTGAAAAAAGTAAAAAGGAAAGGGTAAACGGCAAAAGTTGATTGCCGACAAGCGGGATAGAAATTTATTGAATACTGGATTGCTCAAGCACTTGTTTTTCATTTTGCCCTTTTCCTT
>JBHJNC010000092.1:0-5519 GCA_048497675.1 Gimesia maris | reverse complement strand
GGCGATGAAAACGCAGTTGGCCGGCTTGGGGCTCAAGATGGACTCTTTCGATGCTCAGGCCGCCGTCTGGGCCAAAGCGGCCGCTCAAGAGCAAATTGCGAAAATCGATGAATTCCTCAAGACCAATCTGCCGGCCGACGCCAAAGGCAAGCCGGAAGAGCTTAAATCTGTCATCGCCCAGTACATGACTTTGTTCCAGGAATGGTCAACTGTTTTGAACGAATTGACTGATCCGGATAAAGGGCTCAATGTCGCCTGGAACAAAGCGGTTGCTGATTTGAACAACATCAATCTGAATATCGACACGCTGCGTCAGATTTTGGAGATGTCTCCGACGTCAACAAACCGCAAAGACATGCTCAAATCGATGACTGAAAAGTATGCATCAAGAGCCAATGACATTAATGCCGTTGTTGCGGCCTATGATATCTACGCCAAAGTCGGCGGACGTCTTGACGATCCGGAAGACCTTAAGCGCATGCTCAAAGGTTCGGGCGTTTTGGAATTCCGAATTCTTCCTACGACCAGTGAAGTTGATGCCGCCGCTCAGATCGAAGCATTAACAACGAAAGGCCCCAAAGGCGCCTCTTCGCTCCAGTATCTCTGGTGTGAAGTCGAAGATGCCGCAACATGGCATACCGGTGTTTACGGGCGGTTCGGAGATAAGGTTTATGTACTCGCCAGCAATCTGGACAACGAGAAATTGACTCGAACGTCCAAAGCCTGGAAATTGACAAGGTCCTATCCGACAACGGATAATGACGGCCGCCGAGCGATCGGATTTAGTTTTGACGATGTCGGCGCCAACCTGTTTTTCAAACTGACCAGTTCCAACTTAGAGAGACCCTTGTGCATACTGCTCGATGATATCGCTATTTCGGCTCCAAACATTCAAAGCGCCATCAGTTCTTCCGGCGTGATCACAGGCCGATTCAGTCAGACTGAAATTGACGATATGGTCAACAAACTCAACGCCGGTTCCTTCCCGGCCCGACTGTCTGAACTGCCGATTTCGGAAAAGACAATCGGCCCGGCAGTTGGTGCAGACAATAAAGACCGCGGCATCCTTTCCGGCAAAGCAGCGCTGATTGCCGTAGCGGCTTTTATGATTTTGTACTACCTTATTGGCGGCGGAATCGCAGACATTGCCCTGGTGCTGAACGTTCTGTTCCTGCTGGCAACAATGTCTGTTCTGGGAGCAACTTTCACCATGGGCGGTATCGCGGCAATGGTGCTGACTATCGGTATGAGCGTCGATGCCAACGTGCTGATTTTCGAACGCGTTCGTGAAGAGCAGCGTCGCGGCTCCTCGCTGCGTGCGGCGATTGCCAACGGCTACGCCAGAGCGTTCCGCACGATTTTCGACTCCAACCTGACCACATTCTTAACCGCTGCAATTCTTTACATAGTCGCCTCTGAAGAAATCAAAGGCTTTGCGTTGGTGCTGATGATTGGTATCGCATGGAGTATGTTTACCGCCCTGTTTGTTACACGACTGATTTTCGATTTCCTGACCCGCAGAAATCTGATTTCCAATCAGCTCCGCATGATGGGCCTGTTCCAGAATATCAACATCAACTGGATGAAGCTGCGTCCGGCATTTCTGACCTTCTCCGGCACATTAATTGTACTGGGAATGATTGTGTTCTTTACACGCAATGACGCCGTGAACAGCAAGTATGACATCGAGTTTACCGGCGGCACCAGCGTCCAGATTGACCTGAAAGAAGGTACCGGCTTTGATATTACCAAAGTGCGAGATCTCTTTAAAGAAGCTGCAACCGGCAATAAGAGCCTTGAGGCTGCACGGATTTACGAAATCGGAACATCCAAGCTTCAATATGAAATTACCACGACTGAAACAAACCGCACAAGTATCAGTGTCAAGTTTAATCAGCCCGGCCAGACCATTGAGACTCTGACCGAGAAGATTCATCAGGCCGAAGAGAAAAACGGCTTTATCTTGTCGAAATTAAGCATAGCATCCAAAGATGCCCAGAACTTTGAGATCGTAACCACTCGCGTCAACGGCGCAATGGTCAAACAGGTCGTCACAGATGCCGCTGGACAAGATGCTGTTGTCGGCGAACCTGTCATTGACGAAGTGGTTACCAATGCCGTTCGTAAGGCATTCGGCAACTACCTGGTTGTTCAGGAAAATCTGAATCCGCAGATTATCTCTGCGGACAAGATTAATGAAACTACCGGTGAGTTGGCTAATTATATCGGCGGTATCAAGATTGTCTGCAAGCTGGCCAAAGAAACCACTGCTGCGGATATCGAATCCCGTATCCGTGAAATCCGCTTCAAACCGGATATGCAGAATATTAAATGGTACCGCTATCAGATCCTCAGTACGCAGCTTGCGAATTTGAATCCCACGGACACCATTACCGAATTTGTTTTCGTCAGCTCCCATCCGGAAGCCGGATATCGCGACTTATCGGAAACAGAATGGAATACCTACATTGAAAATGAAAAATCCAAGCTGATTAGTGCCGCATCGCTTGAAAGCGCCATGTCGCGTATCACACAAATCGACGCTTCGGTCGGCTCAGAGGCCAAAACCCGTGCTTTGATCGCCATGATCCTGTCGTTTATCGGCATGATTGGTTATCTGTGGGTACGGTTCGGCACCGCCCGTTACGGCATTGGAGCGGTGGTCGCTCTGATGCACGACGTTTTGATTACACTCGGCGTGGTCTGCGCGTGCACTTATATCGCCGACACAGCCATAGGCAAGGCACTGCTGATTGAGGATTTCAAAATCAATCTCGAGTTAATCGCCGCCTTCCTGACCCTCGTCGGCTACTCGGTCAACGACACCATCGTCGTCTTTGACCGAATCCGTGAAAACCGCAACAAAGATATGCTGCCGACCGCACAGGTGATTAACGACAGTATCAACCAGACCCTGTCGCGAACGATTCTGACGTCGTTTGTAACATGGCTTGCCGTGTTTGTGATGTATGTCTGGGGCGGCTCAGGCTTCCGCGGATTTAACTTTGTGATGCTGTTTGGTATCCTGATTGGAACCTATTCATCAATCGCCATCGCGGCACCAATCTTGATTATGGGCGGCTCACGGAAATCCGAAGCGGCTAAATAAATTCCCTCAAAGCATCTTAGGCCGGTATGCTGAAAAGCGTCCCGGCCTTTTTTGTTTGGATTCTGAGGAAAAACCCCTATACTATGTGTAATGGGGTTTCTAACTGAATGATACGTAAAGATTTGAAAATCGGATTATATATCGGTTCGACGATGGTTTTTGTCGGGTGGGCAATTTATGCGCTGTTTTCAGATACACCCCAGCAGAGGCGTCAAAATCAGCTCGCCAATGAACCCCTGCAAATAGTAGAAAAAACCAGCCTTCAGACTGTAGAACCGCCGCAAGCCGATAATCCTCAATCTGAGGCTGCTACCGAGATCATTCACACCGTCAGCCCCGGCGATACGCTCAGTTCCATCGCAGTTCAGTACTACGGCAACTCCGCCTCGTGGCAGACAATTTTAGATGCAAATAAAGACACCCTGCAATCCCCCAGTCAGCTTCGGCCGGGAATGCGGCTGAAAATCCCCATTCAAAAGTGATTATTGACGGGCGGTTTGGCACAGCCAGTCATACCACTGCTGCATCCCTTCGCCGGTAGCGGCGGAAATCTGTATGATTTGAGCTTTGGGATTTAGAGTATGAATGTCGGATAAAACCCGCTGCAGATTGAAATTCAGGTGCTTAATCAAGTCAATTTTGTTGATCAAGATGATATCGGCAAGGGCAAACGTCCCCGGGTATTTGACGGGTTTGTCGTCGCCTTCCGGCACACTCAAGACAACTATCCTGCCGGATTCCCCAAGGTCAAACGCAGACGGGCAAACCAGATTGCCCACATTTTCAATAAAAATTATATCCAGATTATCCAAAGGCAATTGGCCCATCGCCCAATTGACCTGGGGTGCAGATAAATGACAAGACCCCTCGGTTTCAATCTGAATTGCCGCAGCTCCGGCGGCACGAATCCGCTGGGCGTCGTAGTCGGTCTTGATATCGCCTTCAATGACGCCAATTCGCATTTTATCTTTCAAATCGACCGCCGTCCGGCTTAAAATCGTCGTCTTGCCGGAGCCGGGAGAACTGATCAGATTGAGGCATTTCAGTTTATGTTCGGCCAGAAATGCACGATTGTGCAACGCCGCCTGTTCATTTTTATCTAAGATTTTGGTGTTTAACGATACCTTCATAAAAGCCTCTAATCTTTATCTTCAAATTCAATGGTTTCCAGTAACAGCGGTGCGTCGGGCTGAAAATCAAAATGTTCCGACTGGCACGCCGGACAGGCCGGAGCGTGAATGTTAAAGGTAAATTCTTTTTGGCAGACTTTACAGACTGCACAGAGCGGAATATGTTTAATTTCCAGCCGCATTCCCTGGCAGACCGTTCCTTCGGCGGCGATTTCAAAAGCAAAGGTCATCACCTCATCATTGAGCGTGTTGAACTGCCCGCACGAAACAACCGCACGAATGGGCTTAACCCCCTTCAATTTCACGGATTGCTCGGAAATCGTGTCGATAATACTCTGGGCAACGGCGGTTTCGTGCATCAGCAAATCCTTGGCAGTTCACGACCATAAGGCGTCTGGACAATTCGGCGGCCGCCAATCCGAGTAACCAATTCCACAAGGCTGTGGGACTGTCTATCTGTAACCCGACCAATACACGCCGCTTTTTTGCCCAGCGGATGTGAACGCATTGCCTGCAGTGCTTTATCAGCGGCGCTGGCAGACACCACCCCAACAAATTTGCCTTCATTGGCGATATTCAAGATATCAAAACCCAAAATGTCGGCAGCGGCTTTAACCGATGCATTAACCGGTATTTTATCTTCAATAAGTTCTATTCCGCATCCACAGGCGGAAGCGATTTCATTAGTCACCGCCGCAAGACCGCCGCGGGTTGCATCACGCATAAATTTAACCTGACCCCCGCAGGCATCCAATAATTGCCCGATGATATCGTGCAGACAGGCACAGTCGCTTTCCAGCGGACTTTGCAAAGTCAGGTCCTGCCGTTTGGACATAATCGTCATCCCATGATCACCCAGTGTGCCGTTAATGATTATGGCATCACCCGGCTCAATCCGTTCAAATCCAAGACTGGCATCGTTGCGTCGAACTCCAATGCCGGAGGTGTTGATGAAAATGCCATCCGCGGCACCTTTTTCGACAACCTTGGTGTCACCGGTAACAACCGAAACACCGGCTTGTTTGGCAGTTCTGCCAACACTATGCAGAATCTTTTCAAGATCATCAACAGCAAATCCTTCTTCAATAATCAGCGATAAGCTTAAAGCCTGTGGTCTTGCCCCGCAAACAGCCAAATCATTGACCGTCCCGCAGACTGCCAGTTTGCCGATGTCCCCGCCGGGGAAAAATAGCGGCTGGACAACAAAACTATCGGTGGTAAATAGAACTGACTTGCCTTCAATAACCACCTCTGCCGCATCCGTCATCGCAGGCATCTGC
>JBHJNC010000091.1:0-6150 GCA_048497675.1 Gimesia maris | reverse complement strand
GTGTGGTTTTGATAAGGACTTTGGATTGGGTTTTGCCGATGACGGCGGGGGCGTTGGCGATGATCATATCGGCGTTTTTGGAAATCAGCTTCTTGTTGGCGTTGGCCTTTAGATTCCGGTCTTCCAGAGCGAAGCCGACGACAAATTGCTTTTTCTTATGCTGTCCCGCCCAGGCGAGGATGTCTTCGGTGGGTTTAAGCTGAAGCGTCAAAATGCCTTTCCCCTTTTTCCTTTTGACCTTTGCCTTTTCAGTTGTTGTATAGTCCGACACCGCCGCGGCCATAATCAGGCAATCGCATCGCTTGAAGGCCTTTTTGACAGCCTTGAACATATCCGCTGCTGAGACAACGGGAATGAGCGTGGCGCCTTTGGGGGGAGTTAATACAGTCGGAGCACTAATCAGCGTAACCCGATGCCCCGCGTCGATTGCCGCCTGCGCCAAGGCATAGCCCATCCGGCCGGAACTGGCGTTGGTAATGTAGCGGACGGGGTCGAGATATTCCCGTGTCCCGCCGGCGGTAATGAGATAATGACATTTGCGTTTGATAATCATAGATCGAAATGGTTTTATGTTTTTAATACCACCTGAAAAGAAACAAAATAAAAAATTAAAAATCAAAGATCAAAAATACAGAGCAAAAATTAAAAATAATACTGATATTTCCAGCAAACAAATTTTTTAATCTTTAATTTGTAATTTTGCTTTTTTATATTTAACTTTTTATTTTCGATGCCGTACGAGTTCAATGCATTCTGGAGTCAACAGATTAAAGTTGCTGGATCGCTGCGACAATCTCCGCCACTTCCGCCATCCGGCCAACGCCGATATCGCCGCAGGCAAGGCGGCCTGCGCCGGGACCGACAAACCGGACCTTCAATTCCTTCTTGAGTATGGCGATGTTTTTCTGCACAATCGGATTATTCCACATCCGCGTGTTCATCGCCGGGGCAAACAGCACCGGCTTTTGCCAGCAGGCACACAGCGTCGTACTGAGCAGGTCGTCGCAGATCCCGCCGGCGGCTTTGGCGATGATATTGGCGGTAGCCGGTGCGACAACCACAACATCCGCCGCATCGGTCAGGCTGATATGGCCGATCTTGAATTCATCGGGCGCCGACCACAAGCTCGTATAGACGGCGTTGCCGGTGACGGCCTCGAATGTCTTGGGCGTAATCAACTCGCAGGCCGCGGCGGTCATTATCGTATGGACAGAATGTCCCGCCCCGGTCAGCTTGCTGGCCAGATCCGCAGCCTTATATGCCGCGATGCCGCCGCTGACGCCCAACAGGATCGTCCGCTTTGGCTGTGATGTTTTTGCTTTGGAAGCCATTGCTTAGAGCGTGAATTTCTCTTTGGTCTTGCCCGCGGGGGTCAGTTCCAGAGCAATTTTGCCCTGGCGGATTTCCTCAACGGCGATTTCCATCGCTGTCATCCCTTCTGAATTTTCAATCAGAGGGCGGCTGCCTTCCATCATTTCCAGCATACGCTTTTGAATCAGCGAGGACAGCTTAAACCGCCCGCCGACTTTTTTGAGTACTTCGCCGTCTTTTAATGATTCAATCATTCTATATTCTCCTGTTACAACTGAACAATATTAACTACGTCTTCAATCGCCCGCTCGAGCACATCGTTGACCACAATATGGTCATACGTCTTGCGGGCTGTTTCTATTTCTTTTTGTGCCGCGGCCAGTCGGCGCTGTTTGCTCGCCTCATCTTCGCCGCGTCCCCGGGCGTTAATCCGGGCCAGCAGTTCATCCATCGTCGGCGGCATAATAAAAACCATCACCGCCTCAGGATACTGCTGTTTGACCTGCAGGCCGCCCTGCACGTCGATTTCCAAAATCGCCAGTCTGCCGGCCGCTGCCGCCTCTTCGACGGGCTGCCGCGGTGTCCCGTAATAATTGCCGTACACGTTGGCGTATTCGATGAAGCCATCGGCCGCGATTCGCTTTTCAAACTCATCCTTGCCGATAAACCAGTAGTCTTTGCCGTTAACCTCGGCATTGCCCGGCTGACGGGTCGTACACGATATGCTCAAAAAAGCATCCGTCCGTTTGACCACTGCCCGGCAGATGGTACTTTTGCCGGAACCGGAAGGTCCGCTGATAACGACCAGTTTTCCCTTTTGCTGGGCCATCGGGCTTATTCCGCGTTCTGCACCTGCTCTTTGATGCGGTCAATAGCACACTTGATATCGATTACACAATGGGCAATCGTCGCATCCAGAGCCTTGCTGCCGATGGTATTGGCTTCCCGCAGCATTTCCTGCGTGATAAAGTCCAGCCGCCGGCCAACCGCTTCGCCCTGGCTGCAGCACAATTCAAACTGCTTAATGTGCGAATCAAGCCGGGTAATTTCCTCATTGATGTCGCTGCGGTCGGCGTAAATCGCCACTTCCCGCGCCAGCAGATCGCTGTCAATTCTAAGCTGGCCCTGCGAGAGCAGTTCATCAACGCGTTTTTTCAATTTATCGTGATACTCCCGCACCACAACATCCTTGCGCTGCCGAATGGTTTCCAGATCGTCGCTGATTTTCCGGCAGTTGCCCAGCAGATCTTCAACCAGGGCCTTGCCGTCTTCCAGACGGGTCTTCTTGAGCTGACCAAGTGCATCGTCAGTCAGCCTCAAAATCGTCCGCTTCATCAGTTCAATATGTTCGGCATCCGGAATAGCCGGCTGCACAATACCCGGCAGACTCAGCATCGCCGCCAGATCGACCGTACAGCGTTTTTCATCTTCCGGCAGCAGGTCGCGCAGACGGCATACATAGGTATTCAGCGTATTCTCATCCACATCGAACAGCGCCTGCCCGGAGATATTCTTCATCCGCAGCGAATAATTCAGCGTGCCTCGCTGGATATGTTCGCGGGCTTTCTTTTCTATCTCGCCTTCGAGAAACGCCGCGATGTCCGGCAGACGCAGGGTGGCCTTGAAGTACCGGTTGTTGACGGAACGCACCTCAACGGTATACACCACTCCGTCCACTTCCGCACAGGCCTGACCAAACCCTGTCATACTGCTGATCATATCGTTCTCCGCAAAGGCGTTAAGAATAACTTACTGAGCCGGCTGGTTCGGTCCTGCCGGAGCCGCTGGAGCTTCGGGCTGAGCCGGAGCTGCGGGCTGTTCAGCGGTTACGGGGGCAGCTGGAGCCGGCGTTTCTGCTGCCGGAACTTCAGCGGGGGCCGATGCGGGGGCCGGAGAGCTGAGCAAATCCTCGGTTGCGATAGGACGCATAAACATCCCCATCAACACCGACATCGTCAAAAACACAGCGACCAGCCCGATGGTTACCCATGTCAGGAAATCGCCGGTTTTGGTTCCCAGCAGACTGCCTGCTCCGCCGCCGCCGAATGCCGCAGCCAATCCGCCGCCGCGGCCCTTTTGCAGCAGCACGACCAAAATCAGCGCCACAGCCACAAGAATCCACAGAACAATCATAATGTGCCAGAAAATCGAAATTGCTGCCAAAGGAAGCATCATTGTGTCTCTCCTATATTTTTAGGTTATTTCATTGCCGTTTTAATCATCGCCGCGAAATCAGAAGCCTTCAGGCTTGCTCCGCCGATCAGCAGGCCGTCCACGTCCGGCTGAGCCATCAGCTCTGCGGTGTTGGAGGGCTTGGCCGAGCCGCCGTATTGAATCCGAAGCTGCTGAGCGATTTGTTTACTGTACATTTTTTCCAGAAGTCCGCGAATCATCGCGTGTACTTCCTGTGCCTGTTCGGGGGAGGCCGTTACGCCGGTGCCGATGGCCCAGACCGGCTCATACGCGATGGTAACCGCGCTGATGCGTTCATTGCAGATGCCTGCCAGGCCTTTTTGAATCTGGTCGGCAACGACCTGGTTGGTCTTGCCGGCCTTGCGTTCTTCCAAGAGTTCGCCCACGCAGAAAATCGGCAAAAGCCCGCCGGCGATCGCCGCGTGAATCTTCTTATTGATCAGCGCATCCGTTTCGCCCATCACATGCCGCCGTTCGGAATGGCCCAGAATCACATACGTGCAGCAGACGTCTTTGAGCATCGTGCAGCTGATTTCGCCGGTAAAGGCGCCGTTGCCTTCGAAGTACACATTCTGTGCACCCGTCGCAACATTCGACGAACTCAGTTCCGCCGCTACCGCCGGCAGATACACAAACGGCGGGCAGACCGCCATATCCACGCTGTCGACCTGTCCGACTTCAGCGACCACGCCTTTGGCTAAGGCGACCGCCGAGGCCATATCCATATTCATTTTCCAGTTGCCGGCAAGAAACGGCTTTCGCATAACTTTCTCCTGTAAACTCTGCTTTTGCAATACGTTCATTTATTACAACACGCCTGCACTGCGCGGAAAACTGCCCAAAACCGACAATTGCAGGCAGTGCGGCTTGACTTCATCCAGGGCTTTTCTGACAGGCTCATCGAGCTTGTGACCCAGAAAATCCACAAAGAAATAATATTCCCATTCGCGTTTTTTATTCGGACGCGAGCCGATATTGGTCATATTGATATTGTACTTCTTAAAGACGCTGAGCACATCGACCAGGGCGCCCGTTTTGTGAGCGGTACTGAACAGGATAATCGTCTTGTCGTCGCCGGTCGGCTTGGCGTCTTCTTTGGCAATAATCAAAAACCGCGTGATATTGTTGGAAATATCCTCAATATCCTGACACAGAATCTTAAGACCATACACTTCCGCCGCTACCGCTGAAGCTATTGCTGCTGCGTTCGGTTCGGTTGCCGCAAGCTGGGCCGCTTTGGACGAAGACGCCATCGGAATCAGCTGGGCGTCCTTGAACGCCCCGGCCAGCCAGTTGCGGCACTGGGCGAAAATTTCCGGCTGCGAATAAATCTTTTCAATCTGGCTCATCGGGCAATTGGCCATCAGGTTGTGATGAATTGCCATATTCGCCTCGGCACAAATCAGCACATCTGTCTCGACAAACGCATCCAGTGATTCACGCACGCCGCCGCCGGCGGAGTTTTCAATCGGCACAATCCCAAAATCGCTGTGGCCTTTGGAAACTTCCTCAAAAATCGCCCGGATATCCGCCAGCGCTTCGTAATCGACGCTCTGGCCGAATTTCAAAATCGCGGCGTTGTGACTGAAGCTCCCTTCGGGCCCCAGATAGGCAATCCGCAGCGGACGCTCTAAGAAAAATGACCCGCTCATAATCTCCCGCCAGACCGCCGCTAAGGTTTTGTCCGGCAGGGGGCCTTTGTTGTTTCGGGCAATCTTATCCAGAACAGCCTTTTCGCGATCCGGAGCATAAATCGGAGCAGCCCCTGCGGCCTTGAGCTTGCCGACCTCGACAACAATCTGCGCACGCTGATTGATCAGCTCAACGAGCTGTTCATCCAGTGCATCAATCTTTTTTCGCAGGTCTTCCAGGGACATCGCGTTTCAGTCAATTTTAACTATTTTTAGCCGATTTTGAACGAAATCTTGTACCATAAATCAGGGTTTTCGTCAAACAAATTGACGCCCCAGCCCCCCGATTCGCCAAAAAAGATATAAAATCATATATATATGGCTAATATATAGCACAAATAATATCAAAAAAGATTCGGTCTGAGTTGATTTTTTGGCAAAAATTCACAATAAAGATATTGAAAGTCTTGTTTTTAAAGACAGGACAGGTATAATCAATTCTGTCGAAACGTACCGATTCCCGTTTTCGAGTGCGGGGTTTTGTTCCACTGTTCTAATGTTCCAAAGTTTTTTTGTATGAACGCAATTACATCCAGTTTTTAGTAAATATATCAAGCTGAGGTTTGTCGTGAATCAAGCCTCCGGTAACCATCTACCAGCGAAAAAAGGGATCGTTCAGAAAAAAGTTCTTAGTTCTTGGTGCGTAGTTCTCAGAAAATTGGGTCGTTTGGAAAAATCGCTCCCAGCTTCCAGCGGACAGATCAAGCGGTTAGTCATTAACCAATAATTGATAGACATAAACTGGAGGCCTGAAAACCGCATTAAGGGTTTTGCGTATCGTACTATTTCAAAGAGCTTTTTTCATTTTGCGGGTTTGGGGATTTGCTGTCAAAGGGTAGCCTGTTCATATTTAAATTCCATAGACGGCCAAGATTTTCCATTGCTGTCATACCATGTGTCTCCTCGCTGTGGGTGACTTTACTGATTATTACGGGTATGATACCAAATTGAAATA
>JBHJNC010000090.1:0-2776 GCA_048497675.1 Gimesia maris | reverse complement strand
CTGCACGCTGTTGCTGCTGGGAGTGGGCGGGGTGATGATGAGAAGAAAATAGCAGTCGATAAACCGTGATACGATAAATTATAAGGAGTACAAACGATGGCAGCAGAACATCCCAAAGACAACGCAAACTGCAAAAGCGATGAACACACCAAGCACCTGTGTTATTTCGTCTCCTACGGCTATCACGTGGATAACAAGGACGAATACAAAGACCTGATCGAAGAACCCCGGTTTGAATGTTACATTTGCGGCCGGCAGGCGCACAACGCCGAAAGTCTCTGCGACCCGCGCGGCATATAAAAAAAAGGAACTGGTATATTCCGGCGGCTGCCGGGGTGTACCAGTCCCCTGTTTTATTGACAAATCTTTTTTACTTTTAACTTTTGCCTTTTTACTTATCTTACCACTTGCCGGTTTTGTGTATCTCCGCCTTAGGATGCGTTTTAATGCATTCTTCGGCCTTGATGATTTCCTCATCGGGCAGGTAATACGGCTTGAGCTTGCCGGACATATAGGCGTCATAGCCGACCAAATCCATCAGGCCGTGTCCGCTGTAGTTAAACAGGATGACTTTTTCCTTGCCTTCTTCTTTGGCCTTGTTGGCTTCACGGATTGCGCACGCGACCGCATGGCTGGTTTCTGGGGCACAGATAAAGCCCTCGGTCTTGGCCCAGGTCATCGCCGCCTGATAGCACTCCACCTGGTCAATGGCCACCGGCCTGTGCAGTCCTTCGACCACGCACTGGCAAACCAGCGGAGCCATCCCGTGATACCGCAGCCCGCCGGCGTGAATCGGCGCCGGCACAAATGCATGCCCCAGCGTGTGCATCGCCATCAGCGGGGTCATACACGCGATATCGCCGTAATCATACGCGAACTTGCCGCGGGTCATTTTCGGGCACGCCGCCGGTTCAACCGGAATAATATCAATCTTGGCGCCGTTGATTTTATCGAGCGTAAACGCATTGGCGATACCGGCAAAGTTGCTGCCGCCGCCGGCACAGCCAATGACTACATCGGGTAATTTTTCGTTGATGCTTTTCAGTTGAGCTTTGGCTTCCAATCCGATAATGGATTGATGCAGCAGAACGTGGTTCAGCACGCTGCCCAGCGAATAGCGGGTTTGCCCCGTCGTGTCGGTTACCGCCGCTTCGATGGCTTCCGAAATCGCGATCCCCAAACTGCCCGGCGTATCCGGGAATTCGGCCAGGATCTTGCGGCCTGCGTTGGTTTCAGTACTCGGGCTGGCCACGCAATGGGCGCCCCAGACCTGCATCATCAGCTTGCGGAAAGGTTTCTGGTCGAAGCTGATGCGCACCATAAAGACTTTACACTCTAACCCGATAAGTCCACACGCAAACGACAGCGCCGAACCCCATTGGCCGGCCCCGGTTTCGGTCGTCAGTTTCTTGATACCAAATTGTTTATTATACCACGCCTGCGGCACGGCAGTATTGGGCTTATGGCTGCCGGCGGGCGAAACGCTTTCATCTTTGTAATAAATGCGGGCCGGCGTCTTGAGATGCCGTTCCAGATACACCGCACGGCGCAGCGGTGCCGGACGCCAGCGATACAGAATATCCAGCACTTCTTCGGGGATATCAATCCAGCGCTGGGTGCTGACTTCCTGCTCGATGATATTCATCGGGAATACCGGCGCAAGCATATCCGGCGATACAGGCTTGCCGTCCGGCGTCAGCGGAGGCAGCATCGGGGTGGGCAGGTCGGCGGCAATATTGTACCACTGCCGCGGGATGTCTTTTTCGTCCAGCAGGATTTTTCGATTCATGAGTCTTTCCTTCCGATTAAAATGGAACGGGTTATTGAATTTTCAGCTTTCAGTATTTTCGCGCCGCGGGTAATTTTGCATAGACTAATTCCCATTTCACCGGCGATTTGACGCTGCGAATCGCCCCTGGCCAGCCGCCTCATCAATTCCCATCGCAATGCAAGGTCATGCAATTCATTGGGGGTCAAAACCTCTTGAAGAAAACGCTGCATTTGCTCCGGCTCCTGAATCTGGCATAACGCTTGAGCGATCTGATCCAGACTGACTGAGGGCACTTCAAATTCGTTTCTTTTCATAGAAACAAAATACTCCATTCACATTAAAAAGTAAAGAATTTTTCGTATATTCCGTATAGAAAGTAAACATTGTAGGGTTTGTCCCATAATAAATCAATTCCTGTTTTATCAAACTCAGGAATTTCTTTTTTTTTCCAAACCGCCGGTTAAATCTGGATAAAATTTTGACGATAATAATTCAGACAGAATTATCAGGAGTTTAACTATGGGAATACAAAGCTGGTCAGAAAACATTATACTGGTCAACCTCGCCGAAGAACCTTATCTTGGCGAAGAACTGCAGACTACCTTGGGCATGGTATATGAAAAGAAGGATTTTGATGTGGTGATTGATTTTGCCGACGTAACCATGATCACCTCATCAAGCCTGGCCAAACTGCTGAAATTACGTAAAACCCTACACGAAAATGGGAGAAAGCTGGTTTTTTGCGGTATGAAACCTCAAACTAAGGGCATCTTCCGCCTAACCGGATTAGATTCGATCTTTTCATTCGTCGACGATCAGTTTATGGCTTTAGCCGGCCTGCAAATGGCAAACTAAAAATTCGGCGTTTCTGGGCTTTAAAGTCCCATAAATGAAATAATTGGCCTCTATTTTGCTCCGATAATATAACTCTTTACTATATTGACAGATACAATATGCCCAAAAAAGAATTTGGGTGTTTTTTCTGTTTTTATTTGCATTCCTGTC
>JBHJNC010000089.1:0-2800 GCA_048497675.1 Gimesia maris | reverse complement strand
GTTTTATTTTGAAAAGAAAACGAAAATCGAGCCAATCAGTCAAAAAGTCTTCTGTGGTACTCCTAAGCTTTCAGTCATCATTCCCACCTGCAATCGCGCCTCATCGTTGGAAAGAACTCTCCATTCGCTGACTCGAATTCACAACCCTGGCTGTTCGTATGAAATTATAGTTGTTGATAACGGCTCTACGGACTCAACCCGCCAGATAGCGGAATTTTTTCAGCGTACGCTGCTTCCGGAATTAAAATATATAGCCGAGCCCAATCCCGGCCTGCACAATGGCCGTCATCGCGGGGCATTTGAAGCCGCCGGAGCAATCTTATGCTATCTGGATGATGATGTGAAAGTGGACCCAATGTGGTTGCGTTCGGTCAAAGAAACCTTTGAAACAACGGAAGCGGTGTTGGTCGGCGGCAAAATCCTGCCCGAATACGAGCAGTCGCCGCCGGATTGGCTCAAAGAATTTGTCAAGCCCATTCGTGGCGGTGGATATCACATCGGCCAGTTGACGCTGATCGATATGGGGGAACAATTGCGTGAAATTGACCCGATCTATGTATGGGGCGCCAATTTTTCGATTCGCAAAGAGGTGTTATTTGAATGCGGGGGATTCCATCCGGATTCGATGCCGAAAGATTTAATATATCTCCGCGGGGACGGTGAAACAGGTCTTTCCATCGCCATTAGAGACAAGGGGCTTAAGGCTTTCTATCATCCAGGTGTAATGGTACGGCATTGCATCTCCAAAGATCGTCTGACAAAGGAGTATTTTAACCAGAGAATGTTTAGTCAGGGTATTTCGGATTCATTCACGGAAATTCGAAAACTGGGGAAATTGCCTGAAGCGGTATTTCCTGATGCGCCGAATCCCCATCAGCAGGGCAAAATATTTCATTACCAGCAAATTCAAAACAATCCGCAACTCTTGTCGTGGATTTTGAAAAAAGAATATTATTCGGAATTGAAAGTCCGATTATCCAGTCAAAAGGGTTCGATTTCTCCTCATCAGGAAGCCTTTTATGTCAACGACTGCAAGGAAAACAAATCGGCCCAGATTAAAGATGTTGCAGAGATGGTATCTTATTGATAGCGAGGTTCGGCGTTGAATTCAATACCGGTAAATACACCATTACTTGACGGCAATGAAGAGCGTTATCTGACCGAGTGCATTCGCACCGGCTGGATATCCTCGGAAGGGCCTGCGGTCAGTGAATTCGAGAAGAAATTCGCAGCCCAAATCGGCTGCCGGTTCGGTGTTGCCGTTGCCAATGGTACGGCCGCCCTTGAAATAGCCGTAAAGGCCCTCAATATCGGTCCTGGTGATGAAGTGATTCTGCCGACATTTACCATTATTTCCTGTGCGGCCGCCGTAGTCAAAGAAGGTGCGATACCGATTGTCGTTGATTCCGATGCTAACACATGGAATATGGATGTTTCTCAACTGGAAGAAAAAATTACCCCCCAAACCAAAGCAATTATGCCCGTCCACATCTATGGTCTCCCCGTGGATATGGACCCGGTTATCGAGCTGGCCCGCAAATACAACCTCAAAATCATTGAAGATGCCGCCGAAGCCCATGGCCAGACCTATCGAGGAAAACCCTGCGGCACATTCGGCGATCTTAGCATCTTCAGCTTTTATCCGAATAAGCTTATTACCACCGGCGAAGGCGGCATGCTCGTTACCGATGACCAAGAACTTGCCGAACGCTGCCGCAGTTTGCGAAATCTCTGCTTTCAGCCGCAGCGCCGGTTTGTCCACGAAGAACTCGGCTGGAATTACCGTATGACCAATCTGCAGGCTGCCCTGGGTCTGGCTCAGTTGGAGCAGTGGAATACGTTCATCAAACGCAAACACAGCATGGGTCGCCTTTATACACAACTCTTAAGCGGTCTCGAAGGCGTCCAGCTTCCGCTGGAAAAAACGGACTATGCCGAAAATCTCTACTGGGTTTATGGACTGGTTCTGGATGAAAAACTTGGAACGGCCGAAATGATAATGAAACGTATGGGGGAGATCAAAATAGGCACCCGTCCGTTTTTCTGGCCGATGCATCAGCAGCCCGTATTTCAAAAAATGGGTCTTTTTGAAAACCAATCCTGTCCGGTAGCCGAAAGAATCGCCCGACAGGGATTCTATCTGCCTTCAGGGCTTGGACTGACCGAAGAACAAATCGTTTATGTCGCTGATTCTCTCAAAAAAGTATTGAGGTAACTCACCATGGCTGTCTTCCAGCATTATGCCCGATATTATGATTTGCTTTATAAGGATAAGGATTATCCGGCGGAGGTAAATTATATCCAGGATAAGATCAGACAATACGCCCCTCATTCCCGGACGATTCTGGAGTTAGGCTGCGGAACAGGCCGTCATGGATGCCTGCTTGCCGAACGGGGGTATCAGGTACATGGGGTGGATATGAGCGAGTCCATGATTGCCCTGGCCAAAGACAGACAAACGCGGCTGCCGGATGAAATTTCCCAACGAACCCATTTTCAGCAGGGCGATATCCGGTGTATTGAATTGCATCGACAATTTGATGTGGTTTTATCGCTTTTTCATGTGTTTAGTTATTTGACGACCATTGATGACTTGAAACAGGGATTTCAGACGGTCTATAAGCATCTCCGGCCGGGCGGGCTTTTTTTGTTTGATTTCTGGTATGGCCCGGCTGTTTTGAACCAGCAGCCGGAGTATCGCGAAAAAGAACTGGAAGACGAAGTCATCAAGGTTAAGCGGATAGCCCGTCCGGAAATCACGATAAATGAAAACCGTGTGGATGTTAATTATGACCTTACT
>JBHJNC010000088.1:0-2813 GCA_048497675.1 Gimesia maris | reverse complement strand
CACTTTCAATTATCAATTGTCAGTTGTCAATTATGTGTATTGGTTGCTTTGCTTTTGTCGTCTTGTACGCCGATTCAGCAGCAGCCGACAACGCCGACAACACCGACAAAAACAACGCCGGCCCCGACCGCTCCGGTCCCGGTAAAAACGCCGCCGCCGGTGCTGTCGTCCGATCCGCCGTCGATGAAATTTGTTCATGCGGCGTACGTCTATGCATACAAGCTTCAGAGCCGCACCCAACTGGACCAGATTCGCTATGACCAGTTCAATGTGATTTATCTGATCGCCTATCCGGCCTGGAAGGTCGAGAGTTTTAAATTCTCCACCCCCGCCCAGATTGCCGCTCGCTTCGGGGCCGACCATGCCTACCCCGAAGGCGAATCGGGGCTTGCACTGGTGCCGGATTTTATCGATCGCGCCCAGCGTTCGGGTGTTAAGGTGCTGCTGTGCATTCAGGACGGCGACTTTATGAATCTGTGCCTGGATGCTCCCAAACGCGACCTGTTTATTCGATGCGTTACCGACTTTATCAAAAAATACGGCTATGATGGGCTCGAGATCGACTGGGAAAAAGATTTGGATTTGTATCTGCATGCCGATTTGATGGCACGCTTCCGCAAAAGCCTAAACGGGATTCAAAGTCCTTCCGGCAAGCTTTATCTGACCACTGCGATTTTGCCCGGCAAAAGATATACCTCCCAGCTGGCTTCCCAGCTGGTCAAAAGCGTCGATTGGGTCAACGTGATGACCTACGATTTCGGCGGCGGGCTGTATGGCGACACGCCGACTCACAACACGGACCTGAACCGCTTTAAGAAAACGGCCGCGAACTGGGCGGTCTTTTCGCCAAAAAATCTCTGTCTGGGCCTGGCTAACTATGGTTATCTGTATCGCGGCATTAAGCCCGGCCAAACCAGTCCGGTGAAGCTGAACAATATCGGGCAGTCGCTGGACTACAACGAACTGCTGCCGCTGCTGTCATCCGGCTGGCGGGAGCGATTTGATTCCAAGGCGATGGCGCCGTATTATTTCAGCCCCGATGGCAAGAACTTTGCGACTATCGATAATAACCAGAGTTTGCGGGCAAAGATGGATTGGCTGATGCCGCAAAAGTATCGCGGTGTCTTCTGGTGGGAATTTACCAATGACTTCCAGTATGCCGCCCCCGGCAAAAAAGCCTCGACCCATCCGCTTATCGACCCGGTGGAAGCACAGATTCGCGGCCGTAAATGAACACGGTTATATCAGTGAAATAAAGACGACGATGGCGATGACAAGGCAGTAAAAGCCGAAGACCTTCAGGTTGCGTTTGCGGGACATCCGGATCAGGATTTTCAGTGCCGCGACCCCCACAACAAATGCCGTAATGATACCGGCCAAGATGGGCATCAGTGGTAATTCGCCGCTGCGGAGGGTGTCGAATTCCTTAATCAGTTTCAGTCCCGCTCCGCCGAGAATGGCCGGGATGGAAATCAGGAAGCTGAATTCCACCGCCCAGCGGGGCTTGATGCCCAGCAGCATTGCTGTGCTGATGGTTGTGCCGCTGCGGGACACGCTGGGCAAAATCGCCAGTCCCTGCGAAAGCCCAATCAGTCCGGCAGCGGGGATGCCGAATTTTTTCAAGCCGAGATGTCCTTTTCGCTTATCGGCCCAATACAGAAAGCCCGCCGAGACCAGCCACCAGATACCCAGCCCCAGCATCCCCCGGCAGGATTCCAGATAATCTTTAAATAGAGCATAGAAAACTACCGTCGCGGCACTGGCAACAATTCCTAATACGGCTATTCGGATAGAGGCATTTTTTCTGTACAACTGGATAGGACTAAGACCCGAATGGATTCCTGTTGCCAGAGAGCGTAGAAATCGTAGAATGGTTTTCCAGAACACCACGAAAATAGACAATACAGTCCCTAAATGCAGGCATAAATCCAGGAGCAGCATCGATGGAGCTTCGGCGTCCATCCCCGGCAGAAAATGCTGAAACAAGACCAGGTGGCCTTCTGAAGAGACCGGCAGAAATTCCGTTAATCCCTGAATGGCGCCCAAAAGGATTGCAACAAGAGGAGTCAGATTAATAATGGTCTCCTGCGAAGGTGTTGTATATTCACCAAGGATGCGGCCAGACAAAAAGATCAAACCGGCCCATAGCCCCGCTGCCAAGTCATCCGCCAATATCCCCCAGCCTGCCGGAAGTTTCTCTAACTTTTTGCAGGGAAATGGCTTAATGATATCAAAGAGGCGGAAAAGACCAAAACACACCGCGGCAGTCATACAAATATCAACGGCAGGGGCAGCAAGCTGAACCAACAAAAGCGTCAGGGCCTGGCCGGCGACTTCATCACTGACAATCTGCCCGGGGTCTTTTCGGCCGGTAAGTCCGATGACTTTCGGTGAACATATCACTGTAATAACGACCCCCGCAGCCATAAGCAGGGCCATAGCGAATGCTGCCGCCCTTGTATTCCAGAGAATTCCTATTGCCATATAGACCACCGCAGGGAACACAGAACCCCATGTTCCCGGGGCAAAAGGCAGAAAACCTAATCCAAACCAGCTTGTCAGTAATTTGTGCATACTCATATTTCGGACAAATGATAGCGGAATCCTGAAAATTGTAAAATTTAATTCTCTAAAAATTCTCGAGTTATCAGGTCTAAAAGGTGATGGATAATTTAGATGACAGAATTTTATTTATCTTGTGAGAATTTTGCCAGCTCATTGCATCAACAAAAAACCCTCGACGAAAAGCCGCCGAGGGTTATTGTTTGTTTTATTCAAAGATGAATCTTATCGCGGTGTGCCTTCCCAGAGAA
>JBHJNC010000087.1:0-7118 GCA_048497675.1 Gimesia maris | reverse complement strand
CTTGAAAAGCGGCTTGCAGAACTGGAAGCTCAGCTTCAAAAGATATCCGCCGACCAGCAGAAAGTGCTCCGCCAGGCGCTGGTGTATGTCAATCGTGCGGACAAGAACAAGGCGCAGATAATGCTCAGTTATCTGGTTCGGGATGCCAACTGGTCGCCGCAGTATAATTTGCGTGCGGTTCAGGACCATAAAACGGCAGGGGTTGAGTATAATGCTGTGGTGCACCAATCCAGTGGTGAAAATTGGGACAATACCCAGTTGTTTTTGAGTACGGCTCAGCCGACGGTGATTGCCTCGCCTCCGATGCTTGCGCCAATGCAGGTTACGCTGAGTGTGGGCGGCAGGGAAGATAATTTGCGTTATTTTTATGGTGATTCCAAGTTAGACATGCCGGCAGTAGCGGGAAATGTGCAGCGAGCGGCAGAGCAGCCGGTTTTCGTAGATCAAACGCAGGTGTTTGACCAACTGGCCAAGTCCAAGAAAGAAAGTCTCGCCAAAGGCATCAATGCCCAAAGAGAATTAAATTCTATCGCGATCAGCAACCAGATGATTGAGCTGGAAGCGGACCGTCGGATGCTGATGGAGATGAAGGAGCGGGTTGCGGTGGCTGCACAGGCCGAGGGGGTCAGCGTGATGTATGCCCTGCGGGGTAAGCTGTCTTTGCCCAGCCGGACCGAGCAGCAGATGCTGAATATTGCCTCATTTGACTGCCCGGCGGAGTTTGTCTATGTGGCCAGTCCATTGCTGACGGATTATGTCTATTTACAAGCGGATATTACCAATACCAGTGATACCATTCTGCTGCCGGGCGGGGCGTCGATGTTCCGCAACGGCGAATTTGTCGGGCGGTCGGAGATTAAACTGGTTACCGGCGGACAAACCTTCACGGCCGGTTTTGGTATCGACTCCCAGATTCAGGTCGTTCGTGAATTTCAGGACAAAAAAACCGATACACTGCTGGGCAGCCGGTATAATGAGCAGCAGTATCGCATCGCTCTGAATAACTACAAAACGGTTCCGGTTAAACTGCGGCTGCTGGATCGAATTCCGTGGACGGAAAATAATTCTCTGGCGATAGAGCTTAAAAGTACCTCGCATCCGATCTGCGAGGATGCCGAATACCTCCGTACCGAACGGAGCAAGGGGTTGCTCCGCTGGGACCTGGAGCTGAAAGGGGGCGCTTTTGGGGCTAATGCTGCGATAGTAACTTATTCTTATACAATGAAATACGACAAATCAATGGCGGTTGTGCCAACTGAGCAAAACCGTTAAACAAAATCAGTATTTGAGATGTTGAGCCGATTTCTAATCTGAAGTCGGCTTTTTTTGCGCCTGATACTCTTTTTTGTATTGCACGTTATAGGCCTAAGAGAGAAATTTATTTCCACGTTTGCCGAAACTTGCTTGGGCTGTTTTTTTCGAGTTGGCGAAATAGTCGGTTAAAATGGCTAATGGAGCCAAATCCTGCGGCCATGGCGATTTGAGTAATCGACAGGTCGGTATTTTGGAGCAGGTACTTTGCACGGTCTACGCGTGTTTGCTGGATAAAATCGCTGAGTTTTTTGCCGGTATGTACCTGAAAAATGCGACAGAGATGCCACCTCGAATACCCTGACAGATCGGCAAGCCGATCGAGCGAAAGGTCGCCATCGGGGTGTTCTTTGATATAGCGTCTAACGGAGAGAATCGAGGGATTATCGCCATGGATAAGACTTGCGTAATCCTGTTGGGTTTCAAAGAAGTAGGCGGAAAAAAATTTCAGCAGCTTCAGTATGGCCGATAGCTTCCGGGGTGACAGATAAATTAATTTGTGGTAGGTTTTGCGGATTAAGGATCCAGGTATGCCAAGCGCAGCAAGACGCTCGCGTAAGCGGTTAAAGGCTTCCTGGGATTGCGGTTCAGCTAAGATTTGGCCGGTTGAAATAATGCCGACCACCTTGTCTTGCTCGATAATAGGTAGAGCAATGTCCAGAAATCCGGCATGGCACACTTCGACCACATGCTGTTTACTTTCCAATACAGCCTGGAAACGTTTTCGCTCGCATTCATTACATCGTGCCAATCCGGTTTGTCTTTGCCTTAGCCATTCGCAGCAGGGATTGACCTTGGTACTTGTAAGTTTCACCTCAGCCAGGGAATTCGGGGGGTAGATTGCCACATTCAGCCCGGTCATTTCATTGATGATCAGTGACAGGTCCAGAAATCTGCTGGATTTCGCCAGTGAATCGAATTGAATGGATCGTGTATTCGTCATGCGCTCAGTATACAAAATATGCATATATTGCTCAATAAAAATTATTTTGAGCAATATATGGTTAGCATCATTGGTAGTTTCACCTTAGAATGACATGCACGGTTTCGGTTCCTCAAAAGTAACTTTAAAAATTCAAGCAGGAGTAAACTATGAAAAAAATGTATGCGGCGTTACTGATCGTCATTTTGGGGGGAACTTTTTGTTCTGGAAAAGAAATAGCAGATGGGAATAGTCCTCTTTCTTCGCCCCCAAGTTCTTCGGCAAATGTGAATTATGCCAAGCCTTTTGAGCCGCCGACCCGACCGGTATTTATTGCTCTGCCGCTGGGTGCTGTAGAGCCTATCGGATGGCTGCGTGACTGGTGTCTTGCTGCTCGTGATGGTTATACCGGTCATTTGGCTCAGATGGATATTGCTTTTCAGCAGGCCTGGGCTGAAGACTACAAAATGACCGGCGAGAACCTCTTCTGGGAGAAGGGCGGCTGGCCCTATGAAGGAGGAGGTTACTGGTTCGATGGTATGGTGCGATTGGGAGCGGTGCTTCATGATGAGTTCTTGCAGAATCAGGCCAAGGAACGTCTGGATGTCGTTGTTAAAAATATGCATCCGGACAGTATTCTGTTTCTCTGGTGGCTGAACAAGAATGATCCCAACCAGCTCAAAGTCGGCGAAGGCCGATGGATGCGTGAGAAGGAATGGTCGATGTGTGCTTGCGGATTTCTTGGCAGGGCACTTGTTGCACAATATTCTGCTGCAAAGGACCCGGCGGTTCTGAAGGCTCTTGAGATGGCTTATACCGGTAATCGAGAATGGGTGTCCATGGGCTGGGCCATGTCCAATTTTATGCCGGCCTACGAAACCTGGACTTGGACCGGAAATAAGGAAATTGCGGCCGCCATTGACCAGCTGATTGCTGAGAATGCTGGCAACCGGAACCCATATTATAATATGCCATGGCTGAACAGCGCAACAGGCTTGATATTTCACGGCGTTCATTTCTGTGAAAGTATGTCTCCCTGGGCGATTGGGTATCTGTGGACTGGCGACCAGAAATACATTCAAGTGCCTCTCAAATGGATTGACTTGATTGAGCAGGATTCTCTCCAGCCCTCCGGCGTGCCGGTTTTTGACGAAATGAACGGCCCAACCGGGGCTTTCCGAGCAACCGAGACATGTAACGTTTCGGGATACCAATGGAGCCTGCTGACTCTGCTTGCCGTAAGCGGCAAGGGTTCTTTGGCCGACCGGGTGGAACGAGCTTTCTTTAATGCCGGCCCGGCTGCTGTCGGCCGTGACTTCAAGTCGCATGTATATTTCCAGACACCCAACCGGATGGCGGATAAAGAGCTGCCCCATTCAATCAGGTGTACCTATCAATCAGTACATCAACCGCTGTGCTGTACGGCATCATTAAACCGCTTTTTGCCGAATTATATTTCGAAGATGTGGATGGCTACCTATGACAATGGTTTAGCTGCGACTCTTTACGGTCCTTGCAAGGTTACAGCGCTTGCCGGTGACCGCGTCAGTGTCGAATTAACCTGCCGCACTGATTATCCCTTTAATGAAAACATTGAGATTGCTGTATCTCCAGCCAGGGAAGCGGCATTTCCGCTGCGGTTTCGCATTCCAGCCTGGTGCAGCAGCCCCAAAGTTTTTGTCAACAACCAAGCTATGGCGACAGAGCCGCTGGAAAACGGTTTTATTCGTATTGAACGCACATGGAAACAGGCCGATACCATTCGGTTAATGTTCCCGATGAAACCGCAAATTGTTTGCGGATATGATCGCAATGATTATGAGCCTCAGAAAGATGACCACTCGACTCGCACCTATTCAGGGAAAAAGGCTGTGCCGTATGCATCCGTTTCATATGGTCCTCTGCTTTTTGCACTGCCGATTGCGGATACGAATGATTATAACACCCCTGATCCCGACGCCAGATGGAACTATGCGTTAGACAGGCAGGACTCTGCGGGACGCAGTATCGCGGTAGAGCGTGAGCCGATGCCGGCCAAATGGGACTGGCCGCTGGCCTCTCCGGTCAGGCTGCGTGTTCAGGCGTTGCCTTTTGATTGGAAGCCGACCCTGGAGCAGCCTTTGCCGCAAATGCCTCTTGCTGAGAAAACAAAGAGTCAAACCATTACTCTGATACCCTACGGCTGTACCAAGTTTCGTATTTCCATGTTTCCAGTTACACAGCAGCTGTGGGAACAGTGTCAGCCTAAAGAAAAACAGGGTTCACAAGCAGATAAAAATATGTCGAAGTAGATAAATTCCTCTAACCGCAAAAATACCAAGAGGGTTTAAACATTCGAAACATATGGCTTGCCGGACCGCACCTGCCGTTGGCTCGCTGACGCTGACAGACACGGATCCGAAAGCAAAGGGGTTTACTGTCTTTGAGTCAGGCAGTGCGGGGATTGTTTTTGAGCAACTGCAATAACCGCCCTTTGATTATTTGAAGCGGATAGGCTCTAAGGCGTAAACGGTCCCGTCTTCGCAGGGCACAAGAATCCGGCTGTCGGCGACCGCGACCCCGGCCGAAATTGGGCTGGCGGTATTAAACAGCGGTGTCGGTTTGCCTGTTGCCAATGCAATGCGATACAGTTTGCCGTCATTGCATCCGACGACGGCCTCATTGCCGATGATGACCGGGCTGCTGTCGACCTCGCCCCCGACCGGACAAGTCCAGACAATCTTGCCGTCTAAGGCGTTAAAGCAATAGACCTGTTTATTGCGATTGCCGACCACGACCAGCCCGCTGCCGACCGCCGGGCTGGAAAAAAATGCCTCGCGTTTTTGCTTGTCGGACCAAATTTCTTTGCCCTGGCGGATATCCACACAATAGAACTGCCCCTCGAAATTACCGACGTAGGCTTTGCCCGCTTCGGCCGCCGGACTGGCCGCGATATATGAGCCGCTGTCAAACAGCGTAACCGCATTTGGTTCTCCCAGCGGCAGAATATACAAATTCGCATCGCATGAGCCGAAAATAGCAAAGTCGTCCGCTACCGCAGGCGAACCGTTGATATAGCTTTGGGCGGTATAGGCCCACTTCCTGCTTGCCGTCTGAGCATCCAGACAGACCAGCGTCCCATCGTAACAGCCAAAAAGAATTTCCGCCCCGGCCTCTGTCTGGCGGATATTGACCGAGCCGGTGATTTTATCGCCGGCTTGGTAGGTCCAGACGGTTTTGCCGTTTTCGGCATTGACCGCGTGCATCATCCCGTTTTCGTCGCCGACATAGACGATGCCGCCGAAAACCAGCGGACTGGCCTCGGTTGCTCCGCTCAGCAGATAGGACCACAGCAATGCGCCCTTATCGAGCGACAGACAATAGACGGTTTTATCGGTTGAGGCGATATAGACCTTGCCATCCGCGATAACAGGCGTGGATTTAACAGCGTCTTTGGCTTTGAATGACCAGGCTGCCGCCAATTTTTCCGGCAGTTGTCCTTCGGTTGTGCCGGTTTGTGCCGCGTTGCCGCGGAAAAACGGCCAATCCGTCTGCCCGAAGGAAACTTTAATCTCAGGCGGAGTCGGCGGGATCGCCTTGGCTTTTTTGTGATAAAGAATCAGTGCGATCATCGCCGCGATTGGCAGTGCGATAATCAAAAATGGTACTACAGTTCGTCTCAGTAAATGATTCATCGCGAATACTTTTTTATCTTTTCCTGTTCTTTATGGTCAGTATCATTCTGAACTCAAAACATCGGATACTGCACCCGGCCGGAGATTTTCACATCGCTGTCAAAGGTTTCCAGCTTGACGTCGGTTAGTTTTTCCACCCCGATATTCGCATCGAGATTCTTGGCCAGATCCGCAATCCCGCCTTTGCCCAGCAGCAGCGGGGCGATATAGACATTGACCTCATCGACCAGCTTTTCCCGCAGAAACGCCGACAGCACCGTCGTTCCGCCCTCGACCAAAAGCTGCTGGACGCCGCGCCGTCCCAGTTCGGTCAGCACTTGCGGTAAATCGCAGCGATGGTCTTTCTCGCCGACAACCAGCGTTTCAACGCCCGCGTTCTGCAGCTTAACCATCTTTTCCGACTCCAAATGAGCGGTATGCGCGGTCGTAACAATCATCGTCGGCGCCTCGGGCGTGGTAATCAGATGGCTTTCCCACGGCATTTGCAGCCGGCTGTCTAAGACCACCCGCAGCGGCGGCCGCTCGATCGTCATCTCCGGAATCCGCACCGTCAGCCGGGGATTGTCGCTGATAATGGTATTAACCCCCACCAGAATCGCCTGCATCCGCTTGCGGAGATAATGCACATCCATCCGGCTTTTCTCGCACGAAATCCAGTTGCCGTGAGCGGGGGGATTTTGCCACGACAGCTTGCCGTCGATGCTCTGGGCCCACTTGGCGACCACCCAGGGCGTGCCGGTCTGGGCGTGCTTGAAAAACGGGGCATTCATTTTTATGGCCTCTTCTCGGCATAAGCCGACTTCGACTTCGATTCCGGCCTTTCGCAATTGTGCAAAGCCCTTGCCGGCGACCTTGGCCGTCGGGTCTTGGGCGGCTGCGACGACTCTGGCAACCTTGGCCCCGATCAGGGCTTCGGTGCACGGGCCGGTTTTCCCCGTATGGCAGCACGGCTCCAGCGTCACATACGCCGTCGCTCCCGCCGGGTTGGCGTGGTTTTTCCGGCAGTCGGCCAGTGCCTCAACTTCCGCGTGCGGCCCGCCGTACCGCTGGTGGTAGCCCTGCCCGATGATTTTGCCGTTTTTGACGATGACGCACCCGACCATCGGGTTCGGCTCAACCTGCCCAACCCCGTACCTGGCCAGCTCCACCGCCAATTGCATATACGATTGTTCTATATTTTCCATTTTCAATTTTCCATTTCAAAAACAGCT
>JBHJNC010000086.1:0-2170 GCA_048497675.1 Gimesia maris | reverse complement strand
CGCCTTCTTTTTGCCATTGATTTTGCAGGTCTTCAAATTTCATCGTTTTGACCTTTCAGCAATTCGGCCAGTTTTGTTTTCGCCCGATTGAGTCGCGCCCCGACATTACTTTCGGTAATCCCCAGCACCTCAGCGGTTTGTTTATAACTCAATCCATCCAGCGCGAGCAGAACCAGTGATGCATCGACAATCGACATTGAATGGATCGCCTGATAGAGCTTTTCAACCGTTTGTTCAACATCAGGGTCCAGCGTCGGTTTTGTTTCGGTTTCCGGCATTTGGTCGAAAGAAAACAGTTGAAGATTTCTGCTTTTCCTTTTCGTGCCGCGTTTCCAGGTCAGCGCCGTATTAAACGCCACACGGTATATCCATGTGCTTTCCTCGGATTGTCCGGCGAATTTCGGCAGGGATATCCAAAGTTGGAGTAAAATCTCTTGAAATAAGTCGTCTTGGTCGGACGGCTGGGCAGCAAAGGAGCGTACTATTCGTATCAGAATAGCCTTATATCGCTCTATCCATTCCTGAAATTGTCGCTCTTGTGCCGTCAATACATCCCTTTCGTATCTGAATTATTAGTAACCACCGGAGGGATTTTATTACATACCTTTTTGGAAAAATTTTACAGATGAAACAACCGCATACAAGACCCCGACTATCTGGTTTTTGTTGCGGCACTGGCATTATTTGATTTTACCGCTATAACAGTTTAAATTTAAATTGTTACAGCTATCTCATTCAGAATTCTTCAACGCATCCAATATCCGCCCAACCACCTGCTCATGCGTCAGGCCATTGGTATAAATGGTCACATCAGCATATTTTTCATACAGCTGCCAGCGTTTAATATATAAACTTTCCAGCGTCTCTCCGGGCCCCATCACCACCCCGCGCCCCACCACATCAGTTAGCCGCTGTCTTAGCCCGTCCAGCGGCAGTTCGAGATACACTACAATGCCGTTTTGCTTTAAGTGCCGCATTGCCGTATCATAATAGACCGCGCTGCCGCCGGTGGCGATGACGGCGTTGGCAACTTCCAGACATTCCAGATACTGGCGTTCCACTTCGCAAAATCCATCGAGCCCATCGCGGTCGATAATCTCTTTGAGTGTAGCGTTTTCTCCCGCCTGAATCAGCAAATCCGTATCCAGAAAATTCCGCCCCATCGCCTTGGCCAGAAGAACCCCAACCGTGCTTTTTCCCGCGCCCGGCATCCCAATCAGAACAACATTATTAGCGTGTGTTTTTTCCAAATCAAACTCTCTTGCCAGATTGAACTAAGGCATCGCGCGATACCCTTGTCCGTGAACGGTTTTAATCAGACTGCGGGCGTTGCCGAGTTTTTTGCGTACCGAGGCGATATGCACATCGATAATTCGGTCGCCGCCGGTGAAATCGGGAATCAGCTTGCCCAAATCCGCACGAGACAACGCTCCGCCGTTGGCTTCGACCAGGGCCAGCAGGATATTGAATTCCGCGCCGGTCAGTTCAACGGGCTTACCTTCGACAAAAACCTGCCTTCCGGAAGGGAATATCCGCACCGGGCCGGCAGAAAGAACCTGTTTGGTCGGGTCGCTGTCCGGATATGTCCTCCGTAAAACAGCTTCCATCCGAGCCGCCAGCACTTTGGTACTGAATGGCTTGGTAATATAATCATCGGCGCCCACGCTAAGCCCAACAACAATATCCGTCTCACTGTCTTTGGCTGTCAACAGGATAATCGGGATATGTGAAGTCTTAATATCGTTTTTCCACATCGTTGTCAGCTTAATGCCTGAAATATCCGGCAGCAGGATATCCAGCAAAATTAAATCGGGTTTGTCGCGATTGACTTGTGAAATCGCATCGGCGGCGGTTGTCGCCGTCCGGACAAGGTAGCCCTCGCCGGTCAGACTCATGCTGAGCAGGTCACATAAATCTTTTTGATCATCCACAACCAGAATTTTAGCATTCATATAGTATTCCCGCTGAAATATTAAGAAATTATATATCTTCCTTAATCATCGGCGTTCCGGGACAATTTGTCAAGTAAACCTGCCGTGAAACAAAAAAAGCCGCTGAAAAGCGGCTATAAGAGAGAAAAGAATAAAAAGAGAATATGGTTAATTGGCTATCACGCGCCATCCCTGGTTGAGCTCATCCAGTAAAGCGATAACCTCCTGGATCATGGCGG
>JBHJNC010000085.1:0-5107 GCA_048497675.1 Gimesia maris | reverse complement strand
GCCTTCGCATCGCGATTCAATAGCAACCTCATCGACCGCCTGCCGCGACAGATTCATCGCCGCAATCTGAGGTTCCTGCCACAGCTTTTCCGCCAAGTCCGTCTGGGGCTGCTTGATTAAATCCCACAACGTCTTGCCCTGCCTGCGGGTCTGCTTCAGAAATGTCCGCAGCGTTTCCATCTGGGCCAGCTTGTTTTCAAACGCCTGCCAGCGAACATCATCCACCAGCCCAAACTCCCTGCCGATGGGCGTCAGCCGCAGATCGGCGTTATCGCTGCGAAGCGAAAGGCGGTACTCGGCACGCGAGGTGAACATCCGGTACGGCTCATCCACCGGCCGGGTAAGAAGGTCGTCAATCAATACACCAATATACGCCTGATCCCGCCCCAGCGTCAGAGCCGACCTGCCCATAAGCTTTCGCGCAGCATTGACACCCGCAACCAGGCCCTGCCCAGCGGCCTCTTCATAGCCGCTGGTGCCGTTGATTTGCCCGGCCAGAAACAGCCCAGCGATGTTCCGTGTTTCGAGATTTTCCTTCAGCTGTGTTGCCGGGCAATAGTCGTATTCAATCGCATAGCCATAGTGAACTACTCTGGCCCGTTCGGTACCCGGCATCAGGCGGAGCATTTCATCCTGAATCTCCGGCGGATACGATGTGCTGATACCGTTGCAGTAGAAGGTCGTCATCGCCTCATCTTCCGGCTCAAGGAAAACCTGATGCCGGTCTTTGTCGGCAAAGCGGATAATTTTAGCTTCAATGCTGGGGCAATAACGGGGACCGACCGAGGTAATCTGCCCGCTGTACATCGGTGAACGGCTGATATTGTCCCGCAGGAGTTTGTGAATCGCCTCATTGGTCCAGGTTATCCAGCACGGAATATGCGGACGGTTGAGTTTGTCGGTCAGAAATGAAAACGGCGCCGGCTCTTCGTCGCCGGGCTGAATATCGAGCTTATCGAGATCGAGGCTGTCGCCGGCCAGACGCACAGGCGTGCCGGTCTTGAGCCGCCCGACCGTCAGCCCCAGCCGCCGCAGACTATCGGACAGTTCATTACTGGCCGGTTCGTCGAGACGGCCGCCGGGCCACTGCTTTTCGCCCAGATGCATAATGCCTTTAAGAAATGTCCCCGTCGTAACAACAACCGTCGGGGCCATGTATTCGCTGCCGTCCAGACACCGCACACCTGTTACGGCATCGTCTTTTGTCAAAATCTCCGACACGGTTGCTTCGATGATGGTTAGATTGGAGGCGTTTTCAAGCACATTGCGGACGTAGTCTTTGTACTTGTATTTGTCGGCTTGAGCACGCGGGCTTTGTACCGCGGGACCTTTGGAGCGGTTGAGCATTCGGAATTGGATACCGGTTGCGTCAATCGCCAGTCCCATCAGCCCGCCGAGAGCATCAATCTCCCGCACAATTTGACCTTTGGCGATTCCGCCGATGGCCGGGTTACAGCTCATTTTGGCAATCGCGTCCTTGCTCATCGTCAATAGCAGTGTTGCCGCCCCCAGCCGCGAAGCCGCCCAGGCCGCTTCCGCTCCGGCGTGGCCGCCGCCGATGACAATACAATCGAACCGACCGCCCACGTTATGCTCCCCGCATATCCGCCAGTGCCACCGCTGAAGCAATCGCAAAATTGCTCGTATGCGTAATGCTCAGCGTGATTTGCTCGATACCCGCCGCCTCGGTGAGCTCTTTGACTTTGTCTGAGATATTGACAATCGGCTGCCCCAGGGCATTGTTGACCACTTCAATATCCGTCCAGGCAATCCCATCCCGCCAGCCGGTGCCGATCAGCTTCATCACCGCCTCTTTGGCGGCAAACCGTCCCGACAGTTTTTCAACGCGATTTTTCACCGCATTGGCATCAGCCTGCTCCTGGGCGGTAAAGACACGATTGAGAAAATGCTCATCATGCCGGCTGAGCATCTGCTCAATCCGCCCGAAATCCACCAAATCGATGCCGTGAGCCAGGATTTTCACTATTCGCTTTCACTCCAAATGACGTAGGCATCGTTGACGCATTGCTCAATAAACAAATCCTTATTCAGGATGTTGGCCTGCGCAATCAGCTTATCAATTAACTTGTCATATTGCTTTTTTCGATATTGCAGCTGAAAATTCTGTTCAATGGCGTTCTGCACATCTTCAAATGATTTACATCCGGCATCCTGACGCTTTTCCAGTTTTATGATAAACAAATGCCCCTCAGAGGCAATTGGACCTGCGACCTGATTGGGTTCCATACCGGCCGCCTGCTGTTCAACAACATCAAACGGCTTCTGCAGCGACCCGCCGCCAATGGTAATCGGCCGCCACAACCCGCCTTGCTCAGCCAGCGGGCCTTGTGAATATTTTTCCGCCAAGGCTCCAAAATCTTCTCCAGCCTTCAGTTTGTCCAGAATTTCGACCGTCAGACGCACCGCCGCGGTTTCTTTGGTTTCCCCATCACGAACAAACTCATCCGGCAGCCGCTCGGCATACAAATCAATCAAACGGAATTGAACCATGCCTTCCCAACAGAACATATCGTCTTTATGCTGATTATAATAATCCACCATTTCACCGTGAGAAACAGGACGTTTTTCGGTGAATTCCTGCGACAAGAATGATTGCGTCAAAATCAGCTTCCGCTGAAAATCGCGAAATGATTTCCAGTCATAACCCATAGACTTAAGCGCATTTTCCGCCAGCGCCCGGTTGTTGTCATACGAGGCCAGAAAACGGGACAATTCGCTTTCGACCGCTTTATCCAGCGCGTCGTCAATGGTCTCGGGTGCTTTCTTCTTGGCTTCTTTATACAGCAGAATATCCGTTACCCGGCTGCGCATCACATCCCGAAATAACGGGCGGGCTGATTGTTTGAAGGCCATCAAATTGCCCTGCTTAGCCAGCGGCTTTAATTGCGGCTCCAGCAGAAGCATCAGCTCCTTGGTCGTGATGGTTTCGGACATAATATTAAGGGTCACACCGCCGGTCGGCTGCGGCAAATCTGCAGTAGCAGGAAACGGAATTGTCTTCATTTCTTCCGGGGTATATTTACCCTGTTTGCTTTTGCTGCAACCTGTGGACATCAATGCCAATACGGCCGCAGCTATCACCAGCCAAAAAATATCTCTCATAACAATCCTTATAAAATCCATTTCTAAAGTATAAGAGGAGAATTATACTCGCTTTCAATCCAGAACTCAATGCCCGCGTTTGAGCAATTTACGAAGCACGCTCAAAAGGGTTTTGGTCTCGAAATAGCTCTTTTCCAGACGTACATAGACTGTTTTAGGGTCGGGAATGCTGACCCGGCCGGGGGCCCGGGCAAATAAATCCGCCGTATGGGCGCCGTCTTCGAACGAGAAAATCAAGTCCACCCCCTGCACCATCAGGCTGCGAATCTTCCAGCGGGACGCATAAATCCGCAGTTCTGTAACCTCCAGCAACGTCTTGACCGATTCCGGCAGCGGACCAAACAAATCGCGTAATTCCTCCTCGAATCGTCGGATATCGGCCTGATTCTGGACTTTGGCCGCCCGGCGATAAATCTCCAGCCGCTGCCGGTCGGACGCGATATAATTTTTCGGGATCCCGATATGAAATCCCAAATCAATCGAGGTCGTCGGAGTTTGCTCGACCGGCTCATTGCGGAGTTTTTTGACCGCCTCCCCCAGAAGCCGGCAGTACAGTTCATAACCAACGGTATTGATGTGGCCGGACTGCTCGGCGCCGAGAATATTGCCCGCCCCGCGAATCTCCAAATCGCGCAACGCAATCCGAAAACCCGAACCCAACTGCGAAAATTCCTCGATGGCCTTAAGCCGCTTGGCCGCCGTCGGATTGACCGGACGGCTGGCCGGCAGCATCATATACGCATAAGCACGATGCTTATAGCGCCCGACCCGCCCGCGAAGCTGATGCAATTGCGACAGACCAAATTTATCCGCATCGGCAATAATCATCGTGTTGGCATTGGGAATATCCAGCCCGGCTTCGATAATCGTCGAACAAACCAGAATCTGCGTCTGCCCCTGCACAAACCGCACCATCGCATCCTCCAGTTCGTGCTTGTGCATCTGGCCGTGTGCAATATCAATTTGCACCGCCGGATCATCCAGCAATGCCCGCAGCATTTCCGCTGCCCGCTCGATGGTCTGGACGCGGTTATGCAGATAAAACACCTGCCCTTCACGCCCCAGCTCAAACCGGATGGCCTTGCGAATCAATTCTTTATCAAACCGGCAGACCTTGGTCGTTACGCTGCGCCGATCCAATGGCGCAGTAGCCAGTGAGCTGATGTCGCGCAAACCAATCATCGATAGATGCAGCGTGCGCGGAATCGGTGTCGCTGTCATTGTCAGCACATCGACATTGACACGAAAGCGTTTAAGCCGCTCTTTGTGCTCGACACCAAACCGCTGCTCCTCATCAATAATCAAAAGCCCCAAATCCTTAAAGCCCACATCATCGCTGAGCAGCCGATGGGTACCGATCAGAATATCCGCCTTGCCATGCTTGGCAGAATGCAGAATATCTTTTACCGCTTTGGGCGCAGTAAACCGATTAAGCACCTCAACATTGATAGGAAAATCCGCGAATCGCTCGGCAAACGTCCGTCCATGCTGAACGCACAACACCGTCGTCGGCACCAGCATCGCAACCTGCTTGCCCGCCTGAACAGCCTTAAACGCCGCCCGCATCGCCAATTCGGTTTTGCCATAGCCAACATCACCGCACAATAGGCGATCCATCGGTATCGGCTGTGCCATATCCCGTTTGATTTCCACCGCCGCCGTCAACTGATCCGGCGTTTCCTGATATGGAAATGACTCCTCAAACTCCTTTTGCCAGAGCGTATCGGAGCCGAAGGCGAACCCGCCCAGCTTTTGCCGCTGGGCCTGAATGTCCAGCAGTTCGGCGGCCAGCTCTTCCACACCTGCCGCGACCTGCTGCTTTTGTTTTTCCCACTTTTTGGTCCCAATGCGGCTGAGCATCGGTTTTTTGGGCATCGAGCCAATAAACTTATGCACCAGATGGATATTGGCAACTGGCACATAAATCCGTACTTTGTCGGCAAATTCGATATTGAGATATTCCCCCGTCCGGCCGGATTTTTCC
>JBHJNC010000084.1:0-7114 GCA_048497675.1 Gimesia maris | reverse complement strand
TTGATCTTTCCATCGTCCGACATCCAGTTTTTGTAATTCATCCAGAGAGGATTGACTTACTTTCAAGTCAACTCCTGACACTCGCCGTGTATCTTTATCGTGAATAACTACGATTTGATTATCGTGGGTAAGTTGAATATCCACTTCTACAGCATCAGCGCCCAGTTGCCAGCCCAATAAAACAGATGCCATGGTGTTTTCCGGCGCCAGATAAGACGCTCCTCGGTGGGCAATGTACTCTATGTGCTGCGCCGCATAGCCGATAATAGTCAACGTCAGCAATAACAGGACAATCAAAGGGGTCAGACACTTTTTTGGGTTTTTGTTCATGATTTTTTCTCGATTCTGGGTCTTCCGCAGAGGCGGGAGGATTTACAATTTTCATTTTTCAATTTTTTGATTTTTTGCCCCGGTGTTCAACGTGAATCCTTATCGCTCTTGCTCAAGAAAGTATCTGACCTTTAATTTTCCAAGATCAATGTTTTGTGTTCCATTGTTCCAATGTTCCAAAGTTTTTTTGCAATCTGTATTTTGAATTACACCGCTGACATAAATCACTACCGGCTAAGGTTTATCCTGATTCAAACTCTGCCGGGCTGTATTAAGGCACATAAGGCGTTAACAGACCTCTGTAGGGCAGGACAGTCATCCTCAGATGTGTACAGCCGTAGGGCACCAGCTTGATTGATTCAACCGGCGGTTCAAGCCTGTTTTCCAGCGTGTAAGGATCCGGCAGCGGCGGAGTGCTCTTAAATGGACCCCAATCCCATGTACTATATTGGCGTTTGTCTCTTTGCACATAAGGATCTTTGGGGACAAGCACTTTGTCGTTGACCGTCAGATTCCAGTCCCTGACTTTTCTTGCCGGTACTTCTATTTCCATAGCAGGCTTATCCGACGCCCATGGGTCGTCACCAACCTCATTGTATTTAACAGTTAATCCCCAGATATTTTCCTCGTTGACATTTGAAGCATAGTTCCAGTCGCCTGCTGGATACACTTCCCAGTGAGGGAATGCCTCGGTAGAATGCTCATCTACCGGCAGCGATTTCCATTGTTCTTTTATCGGCATGGAGAATACAAGCGAACCGCGTTTAACCGCCACCCCCCCGCGGTCACGATAGTCAAGTTCCAGATTCGCAGGCAGTTTCAGCGTGACTACATCACCTTTTTTGAACATGCGGTCAAGCTTGAAAAACGTCCCTCGCTCTAAATCGACATTCACCTTCTCGCCATTGACCATCAGCTCTGCTTTAAAGCACCAATATGGAATTCGCAGATGCAGAGTAAATTGTGTTTCCTGGGCTGCGTCGATATTAAAATCAATCACATCAGAAAACGGATAGCTTGTTTTTTCGGTAATAACCACTTTTTGGCCGTTTATTTCCGTCGTCAGCATAGATGGTCCATAAAATGCTGCGACCGGATTATTCTGTTTGTCGCGAAGCCACATTCTTGCAATATAGTTTGGCAGAAAACGCATCACATTGCCGGTGCAGCACTCCGTACTGTGGCTTGCTCTATAAGCCATATAGTTTGTACCGCGGCACATGGGGCGGTTTACTGATTTGGAATCACATATAAACTGATTGGCTGAGCTAAAATACTGATGCGCCTTAAAATCTTTCTTTATGCAGCCCATACCAGCGTTAAAAACAGCCTTTTCAATCTTATCTGCCCATTCGGCCTGCCCGGTCGCCATCAAAAGATATCCCAGACTCCATGTGTAATCCGATACATTGCATGTCTCCGTCATAGCCAGCTCGTCTTTGCCGCGCAAAAACTCTTCACAAGAAGGAGCTCCGCTGGCGAGCATATGAAACTTATCCATTTTACGTACGGCATTAATCGACGCTTTTAGATATTTTTCATTGCCGGTAACTGAATAAACAATAACAGGTATCTTCCAGCCTTCATTGTACGAGACCCCGTGTGTCAGCGGCGGTACATCGGATAACATTCCTATTACAGATCCGTCTATATAAGGGTTGCTTAACTTATCTTCCCAGCACATGGCTTTTTCAAAAGCAGATTGAGCCGTTTTGAGTACGGCGGGATTGCCGGTTCGTGCATAAAGCCAAACTATAGTTTCAATATTCAGCGCATTGCGCCCCGAAGCGTACTTATCTGATGTCGCCATGAAATGTTTGGTTAGAGCATCCAGTATCGCAGGGTCTTTCGTTACATCGTAATGAGCCATGACTGCTCGGAAAAATACCGCAAAAGGCCAGTAATTATTATGTATATCAGATCCTGTGCGAAGCTGCGGAGGACCTATATAGCCGTCTTCAGAAGCATGTGTCAATACATAGTTCACCTGCTTGAGTGCGCGGTCGCGAAGAGCTTCATCTTTACTCAGATAGCCGCACCGCAATGCTCCGTCAACCCAGTAGCCGGTCTGCTCAAACGGCCACCAGGCTTCGCCGTTCCTGAATTTAAGCTCGTAGTCCGCCCAGCCCTGCGTATTATAAGGATAGCCCGAGGCCTCGATGTTCCCACACAAACCTTTGGCCTGTTTATTCATCCATGTTTTCAGCCAGCCTTCAGGGGCTATATCTGAGATATCCTGCTGATAAAACTGCCCATACGGCTGATTCTTCAGTATCTCGTCGTAAATCTTCTTGTCGGACGCACAGGCCGTACTTACTAAACACAAAGCCGTAATTACAAAATACTTTTTAATGCGATGACGCATAATTTTCTCCTAACAAAATTAATTTTATTCTGTCTTCTTGACTAATACGCCAAAACATCCGCTGTATTGGTGCCGCCGAAATTGGACTAATTGCCCTTCCGGTTCAGTGACTAAATCAGCCTTCGGCAGAGGGCTTTTTAAGACATCGGGGTCTCTGAAATAGGTAAGCAGAGGTCTTTTCTGCCCACCCGACGTTATTCCATCTCTTGGCAGGCTGCTCTTTAGCAGCGTCTGCGTCCGCTTGACCAGCCTTGATATTGTCTGTTGATTTTTCATGCCTGTCAAGTCTTTTTATGACGCCTTGCAAGGCTTAGAGAATTAAAGGGGCCAGACATGCTCTTAGAAAAGCTCAAATTTCGTGTCTCCCCGCTGAGGCTTGTACAAGAAACGAACCGTTTTCTGGAGGTTTACACCCCCGGCTACTTTGTTGCGCCCCTTCGGCGTCTACAAATAATACGTTTTCTACAGAGCAGGTCATACATATTTATTTCGCTTGGATTTCCACAAATGGCTGTGTTAAAATAGGAAGCACTGGTAGTGTGAAATTGTTTATATTGTGGATAAATAAATACTGTGAACAGCAAGAACGATGCGGAACGGTCAGACGCCGGGCTCAGCAGCAGCGGACTGTGGGCCGAGGAACTGGATTATCGCCAGGGACATCCGTTTGCCAACCTGTGGCGGTGGCTGGAAGGCGATAAGACTAAAATATTTGCGGCGATGTTTTATTATGCCATTAAGGCCTCGCCGGTCTGGGCGATGCCTATTGTAACGGCCAATATTATCAATTTTGCCACGCATGCCGATCGCTATACGATGCGTTTTTTCTGGTTCAATGTCGCAGTCCTGGTGGTCGTACTGGTCCAGAATATTCCGTTTCATGTTCTGTTTATTCACTACGCCAGTCTGATTAACCGCCATCTTGAGACCCGGCTAAGAGCTACCCTGGTTTCCCGCCTGCAGCAGCTGTCAATCGGCGCTTACAGCAACTGGCCGACCGGCAAGCTGCAGTCCAAGCTGATGCGCGACGTGGAAGCGATTCAGGTTTTGGTAGACCTGATGTTCCGGTCTTTCTTCGACGGGGTCTATATGATCCTGTTTGCTTTGGCGGTTACCCTGTGGCGGCAGCCGTGGGTGGCGGTTTTTTATGTGCTTGCAGTGCCCTTGTCGGTACTGCTGCTGCATCTGTTCCGCGACAGACTGACCGAGGGAAACCGCAATTTCCGTGACGAGATTGAACGGATGTCTGCACGGATGATGGATATGCTGGAGATGATTCCGATTACACGGGCACACGGGGTTGAAGATACGGAAATCAACCGCATCGGGCGGCAATTGAATGAGGTGAAGAAAAAGGGCTACCGGCTCGATATCGTCAATGCCTGGTTTGGTTCGGCAAGCTTTGTCTGCTACTTTTTGTTTCAATTCTTATGCCTGTTCGTTACGGGCTACCTGGCTTACCGGGGACGGATCACCGTCGGCGAGGTCGTGATGTTCCAAAGTTTTTTTGCGATCATCGTAGGCGTGGTCAATGCCATGCTGGCCAATTATGCCCACCTGCTCAAAGGGTTTGAGTCCATTCACTCGATCGGCGAGGTGATGTTATGTTCCGACATTGAACGCAACCGCGGCAAACAGGCGGTCGCCTCGGTACGGGGAGAGTTCGTCTTTGACCAGGTCAGCCTCAATTACGGCTCCTCGCAGTATCCTGCGCTGCGGGATTTTTCTCTGAAGGTCGCACCCGGTGAGAGTATCGCCCTGGTCGGGGAATCCGGAGCCGGAAAGACCACCATCGTGAAACTGATTATCGGATTTCATCGCCCTACCTTGGGGCGCATTTTCCTGGATGGCGCTGATATGGATACGCTGGATTTGCGGCAGTACCGCCGGTTTCTTGCGGTCGTTCCTCAGAATACCCTGTTATTTAACGGGTCGATTCGCGACAATATCTCGTATGGCTTGCCCGAAGTCAGCGACAAGGCCCTGTGGGACGCGGTCGAAATGGCCAATGCCGCAGACTTTATCAAGCGTCTGCCGCAAGGCATCGACAGCACGATCGGCGAGCGCGGCAGTCAGCTTTCCGGCGGGGAACGCCAGCGGATAGCAATTGCCCGGGCGCTGATCCGCAATCCGCGCGTGATTATCTTTGACGAGGCGACCAGCTCACTGGATAATGCTTCGGAAGCGTATGTGCAGGAAGCCATCGACCGCCTGATGCATGGACGAACGACCTTTATTGTCGCACACCGGCTCAGCACCATTCGCAAGGCCAATCGGATTGTGGTGATGCGGCAGGGATGCTGTGTCGAAGCGGGAACGCACAAGGAACTGATGTCGGCGGCCGGAGAATTTTATCGCCTTCAGAGTTTGCAGACGGCGGTGTATTCCTGAGATTTCAGCTCAGTCGGAGCGTTAAATTGCGCAGAATAAATAATGTGAGGATGTTTTGAGATGCGATTATTAGCTAAATGCCCCGCATGCGGAGGACAAATACCGTTTTCAATCCGCGATCTCGATAAGCGCAAATTCTGTGAACGCTGCGGACGGCAGTTTAAAATCCCCAACGCCGAACAGATCCGGACGGCACTGGCCACAGCACAGGCCGTCGGCGAGTCGGTCTATGTCGATGAACAAGGGCGAATTTATGGTTAATACCCCTGCACAGGATGCCGCTGTCGAGATTGATTCGCTGACGCTGCGGTTTGGCGAACAGATTCTGTTTCAGGACTTTTCTCTGTCCGTTCCAACCGGGCAGAAGGTGCAGATTTCTGGACAATCCGGACGAGGCAAATCCAGCCTGCTTAAAAGTATTCTCGGATTTATTCAGCCTGCAGCCGGGCAGATACGCATTGACGGCCAGATTCTGGACGGCAAAAGCGTCTGGGCAATCCGTAAGCGGATTGGCTATGTTGCACAGGAACCGCAGTTTGCCCCCGGCGCCGTCAAAGACCTGCTGCGTGAGCCATTTCAGTATGCTGCCAACCACGGCGTGCAGTATGATCAGGCCATGCAGGATCAGTTGTTTGAGCGTTTTTATTTGTCGAAAGGATTGCTCGATAAGCAGGCCACCGAGCTTTCCGGCGGAGAAAAACAGCGGGTCGCATTGGTTGGGGCACTGCTGCTCAAGCGGCCGATTTATCTTCTGGATGAGGCGGCCAGTGCGCTGGACGCCGACAGCAAGCAAGCGGTCATTGACTATCTGCGGGAGCGGACAGAGATAACGATGGTGGTTGTTTCGCACGACACCGCACTGGGCGGACTGGCTGACAAGGCCGTTTCTTTGCCCAACGGCGTGCAAGGAGGCCGGCAATGAACGGGGCAGAGATAATTGACCCGCTGCATCTGGCATTCGGCTATGCGATGCTGCTGATTCCGCTGGCGATTGTGTATTGGTACCGGGCGCCATTGATGGGGCAGATTTTGACCTCCGTAACACGGATGACCCTGCAGCTGGTCTTTGTCGGGCTGTATCTGCAGGTGGTTTTTCGTCTGAATAACGGCTTTCTCAATGCCGCGTGGCTGCTGGTGATGATCATTGTGGCGGATTTGTCGATTCTAAAAGGGGCACAGCTGAAGATGGGACCGCTGACGCTGGGGCTGTTTGCCGCACTGCTGATTGGAACGGCCGTGCCGCTGCTGATTTTTGTCGGCGTGATTTTGCGGCGGCCGGAAATCCTCGATGCACGCTATGTAATTCCCATCGGCGGGATGATTTTGGGCAACTGCCTGAGGGCGGATATCATCGGGATACGCAGTTTTTATCAATCCATCCGCACCGGGCAAAAAGCCTATGAATTGGCCTTGTCCCAGGGGGCAACCGTGGCCGAAGCGACCCGCCCGTATCTGCGGGATAGTTTGTATCAGGCGCTAACCCCGACGGTGGCGATGATGGCCAATGTCGGGATTGTCTCGCTGCCGGGGATGATGACCGGCGTGATCTTAGGCGGCAATGACCCCCTGACCGCCATCGGCTATCAGATTGCCATTATGATGTCCATTTTTACCGGCACATCCATTACCGTCTTTCTGGCCATCGAGTTTTCACTCCGCAAGGCCTTTACCCCCTACGGCATCCTGCGGCTGGATATTTTCAAGAAAACCCAGTAGTTGATAATCGTTAGTCAATAGGCAGTAATCGATAGATAAGGTCCTAAATTATAAGCACTACGGCGCAACTGATGCTGAAAATCCGCGTTTATGACGGCAAAATCAAAGATTAAAAATCAAAATGCAAAATGACAGATCAACATTCAAAAAGAGCGATTTGCCAGCGGGAAATTCGCATAACCTGTGAACCGACAGGTCCGCTTGGACGGTAACTGGTGTCGTACATCTGTTCTATTTAATTTTTGCATTGTCATTTTGATATTTGCTTTTTAGTATTTTATATAACTTATTTATTGATAATGAGTTATGTTT
>JBHJNC010000083.1:0-11638 GCA_048497675.1 Gimesia maris | reverse complement strand
TGTCCATAAAAAAATCTCCTGTTGCTTGAGAAAGACGGCTTACCCTGTTGTCCGGGATTTACTTGATAATACCGCTTATCGATTTCTAAAATAGGTCTTTTTTTGACTTTTATATCACTATTTTGCTTTTTGTTTTTTTCTCCAAACTCCAGCTGTCCCCTATCCCCTAATCACTGCTTCCCCCATCGTACCGCCTTCGCTTCTTCTGCGGTTCGTTCCGGGAAAAACTGAAATTCCCGATTCGCACACACCGGCCCCGCCGCCTGATACGGACACGCCAACAAACATGCATCGCAACCAAACCGCCCATCCAAACTATCCCCTTTTTGCCCTTTGTCCTCAATTGTCAAATAGCTGATGCACTTTCGGCTGTCGAATCCGCACTCCCCACCCAGTGCCCCCGTGGGACACGCCCGCAGGCATGCATCGCACCCCTGACAATGCGTAACATCCATCGGCTCATCCGCTTGCAGCTCTGCCGTCGTAATCAGCTCCCCCAGCAGCAGTTGCCCGCCCAGCTTCGGATGTGTCAGACATCGATTTTTCCCGATAAACCCCAGCCCTGCACGCTGTGCCAGAGCCCGCTCCGCCAGAGGCGCCGAATCCACACACGCCTTAAATCGAATCGCCTTATTTGCGGAATTCTGCACAATAAAATCCGCCAGCGCATACAGCCGCGACTTGATAAACGGGTGATAATCCTCATAAAGTGCATAATTAGCGACGTTGTGCGCCTCATCGGATGGTTGTCCCGCCGGTTTATAGTTCAGTCCGACACAAATAACAGACTTCGCTCCCTCAAGCATTTTGCCCGGATTAAACCTCTTTTCAGTATTGTTATGCAGGTATCTCATCCCCGCCGCACATCCCGCCCTCAGCCAGTCCTGAAAATACCGACGCTGCGGCTCGTCAATGGGTTCTGCGGTCGTGATTCCCACCACATCGAAACCCAAATTCAGAGCCTTAGACTTTATTTCGTGTGCAATACTCATCTTTTGGTAATTATTATAGAAAGGCCTTGCCGCCGTAATGAGGACCAGGAGAGGTTGTTGGAAATAGACAGTTTACAATCTACAATTAAAAGGGTGGAAGACGGGACTCGAACCCGCGACCCTTAGAACCACAATCTAATGCTCTAACCAACTGAGCTACGTCCACCGCGACACCCAAATGCCGGCGTCAAAGCCGACCCCTGAGCTATTCCGAAGATTGTAGCCGCCCCGGCCGGTTTTGTCAACAACAACATTCCCCTCCACCGCCCCTCAGCAGAAATACCCTTGACAGCCAAACACCCCATCGATAAGCTGGTGATATGGGCGACTTACTAATTTTGGAGGTGTATTATGGAAAATATTGCCGAAATTCTTGGAAAAAACGCTGATTATCTCCTCAATCACCAGTGCCAAACCATCCCCAAACAATCGCTTCACCTGCCCGGCCCTGACTTTGTCGACAGGGTTATGGCCGCCTCGGACCGCCCCCCGCAGGTCTTGCGGAATATGCAGGCCATCTTCAATCACGGCAGACTCGCCGGCACCGGCTACCTGTCCATTTTGCCCGTCGACCAGGGGGTTGAGCATTCCGCTGGGGCCTCATTTGCACCCAATCCAATCTATTTTGACCCCGAAAACATCATCAAACTGGCCATCGAAGGCGGCTGCAACGCCGTTGCATCCACCGTTGGCGTCCTCGGTGCGGTCGCTCGCAAATACGCCCACAAGATTCCCTTCATCGTCAAAATCAACCACAATGAATTCCTCAGCTATCCTAACACTTATGACCAGCGTCTCTTTGCCGGCGTCCAAAAATCCTATGACCTCGGCGCCGTCGCCGTTGGAGCAACCATTTATTTTGGCTCCGCAGAGTCCAGCCGCCAAATCGAAGAAGTCGCCGAAGCTTTTGAACTGGCTCACAGCCTCGGCATGGTAACCAACCTATGGTGCTATCTGCGAAATTCCGCGTTTAAAACCAGCCAGCAGGACTACCACACCGCTGCCGACTTGACCGGACAGGCCAACCACCTTGGCGTAACCCTCCAGGCCGACCTCATCAAGCAAAAACAACCCACCTGCAACGGAGGCTTTACCGCCTTGAACTTCGGCAAGACCCACAAGCTGGTCTATGAAAAACTCACCTCCGACCACCCCATTGACTTGACCCGCTACCAGGTCGCCAATTGCTTCATGGGTCGAGCCGGCCTGATTAACTCCGGCGGACCGTCCGGCGAAAACGACCTCCAGCAGGTCGCCCAAAGTGCCGTCATCAATAAACGCGCCGGCGGCACCGGCCTGATCAGCGGCCGAAAGACCTTCCAAAAGCCCATGGCCGAGGGTGTCAAGCTCTTCCAAATGATACAGGATATATATTTGAATAAGGACATCACCATCGCCTGACAGGCCTGATAAAAAATGCAAAAGTTGTCTGAAAATGCAGATTTTTCTTGTTTTTTACCTTTTACAGGGGTAATAAGTAATATTACTGATAAGGGTAAAATTGTCTTTTTTTAGGGCCTGATGTGCAAGATAAGTCCGACAATATTCACATTGATGATGCCGCGCTGGTAAAACAGTGCCAAAGAGGAAATCCGGATGCAATGGGTCGCCTTATCGTCAAATATCAGGACCGCCTTTATAACGCAATTCTAAAAATCTGCGGAAATTCTGACGATGCCGCGGAACTCACGCAGGAATCGTTTGTCAAAGTCTTAGAGAACATCGATAGCTTTCGCTCGCAGAGCAGCTTTTATACTTGGCTGTTTCGTATCGGGGTAAACCTGACCCTGAATGTCTGCAAACGAAAAATTCGACTCGGGATGCGTTCTCTCGAGGCTGGTGACAGCGAGGATAAAAACCTCAAATTCACCGAAGCCCTCGCCGATGCCAGACAGGAAACCCCTGCCGCTGAGGCTGAAAAACAGGAACTGATTCAGCGGGTTCTGGCAGGCTTGGAAAAACTCGAAGACCAGCAGCGCACGATTATCGTCCTTCGGGATATCGAAGGGATGGATTACGAACAAATAGCTGAGGTGCTGAATCTGGAATTAGGAACCGTCAAAAGCCGGCTCAGCCGCGCCAGATTCGCCCTAAAAGAACTCTTACAGGCAATTCGAGTATGAGTGACAAAGAACAGTTTGAAAAATTTGAATTATTGAGCGACTTCGTCGACGACCAGTTGCCCCCGCGTCAGGTCAACGAACTCAAACGCCTGCTCAATAACAATCCGCAGATGCAGCAGGACCTAAAGCACTTGCAGCTTCAAAAGCAGCTCCTGCAGATGCTGCCGGTTGAATCTGCGCCTGCCGAGATGGCCGATGAAATCAAATCCGCTCTCGAACGCCGTTTCATCCTCGATCACGCAGCGCGGCACCACGCCGTCGGAGGACGATGGCGGCTCTGGTTTAGACGTCTGGCCGCAACCGCTGCATTGGTCTTGCTGCCTTTGTTCGCGCTCGGGCTGGTAGTCTATACCATTATTAGACCCACGCCCGCGGATATCGCAGCGCCGCAGACCCAAAATATCGCTGCTGTCGACAATCAAACCACACACAATAGCAGCCCCGACATCGCCGCCGAGTACACGCCCGTCTTGCAGTTCCAGACCGCACAGCCCATCGCGGTCGCTGATTTTATAGAGAAGAAAATCCATTCGCTCGGCCTGATGAACTTTACCGTAGGCCAGCGCGAATCCGACCGCGCCAGCTTCAAAATCACCTGCTCACGTCAATACATCGCCGGCCTGATCGACCAGATGAGCGAGCTTTGGCCCCGTTGCGAAAAGACAACCTATGCCCTGATTGACAAAGCCAGCACAAAGCCCCTCGCCCAGGTCGCCCGGATTGAGCCCTCTCAGGTTCTCGAGATGCTGCAAACCAGCGATACCTCCAGCGCCGTCCAACTGGCTGCGGCAATCACCGAGAAAAACGCCGTCAGGCCCGTCGAGAAAAGCAATCCCGACGCCCCCGCTTCACCGCTCAGTAACCCGATAAAGCCCATCTTGGCATGGGATGAAAACAATCCGGCCAAAGAACCAGCCGATACCCAGGACACGATTAGCGTCGTCATCGAAGTCCTCGGCCAGTAATTTGCCCATCTCCTATTCACTTTATCTGAGATCTGAAATCTGCTTCCCTCTATTCCCTGGCAAGTCCTGATTAAAAGTTGTTTGCGCTTTTAAACCAAAATCAAGGATTTACACCCCGCACTGCGGAAGTTGGGGTAAGTCGAAGAGTATTAACGGGTTGTGCTTTTGAGTATGCAATATAAAAAGAGGATTTTTATGAATGGTATTGACAGAGGCTATATTTAATGTAAAATATACCGCAAAGCATTGCGTAATCGATTAATGTGGGTTAATGGTTGATGTAAGGTGTTGTCATGGCACTCAGTCGGCGAGAATTTATTGCATCCAGCATCAGTGGAGCGGTGATTGCTGGATTGGCAGGATTAATGACGGGGATGTATCCACAGCGTACCGGGCTGCGGATGTCATACCGCTGGCAGGGGATTAATCCGAATATGCGTACGCTTGCAGTATGCGTATGATTAAATGCAGTGTAGAAGATACATTGAAAGGTTTATGACCAATGATAAAGAGGATTTGAGAGGTGGTATGAAAGAATCGAAAACGCTTGTTGACGGACTGATACAAAGAAAAAAAGTCTTGCGGATGGGAGTATATGACTACTTCTGGCCGGATACGCTGCGAAATTGGCTTGAGCAGGGATATCCCCAAGATGCATCCGGTTCGCCTGCCAACCCTGAAGAAGTGTTTGATTTTGATCTGCGTTTGCCGGGGGTTGGTTTGACATTCTGCCGCTGCCGAAAGTTAATGAAATGGTGGAAGAGACAGCAGATTGGATAATCCGCCGGAACGGCGCCGGAGCATCACTTCGATACTGGAAAAATAAGGCGGGGTGTCCTGAGCATATTGACTTTAAGATGACCACGCGGGCGATATGGGAACGGGATTACCGGCCGCATCTGCTGAAACTGAATGTGGACCGGCTGGATATTAAGGGGGCCAAAGAATTACTTGCCAAGCGTAAGCAGCAGGGATATTGGACATATTTCGGCAATTTGTTTATCTGGGAAAATATGCGGCAAAGCATGGGCGATTTGTGTCTGTATGAGAGTTTAATGACGGATAAAGACTGGATACAGGACTACAACCGTGTTTATACCGACTTTTTCAAGATGCATTATCAGGTGTTTTTCAAAGAGGTCGGTTTGCCGGACGGTATCTGGGTCTATGAGGATTTGGGCTATAAAACCGGCACATTCTGTTCGCCTAAGACGTGTGAAGAATTGCTTTTTCCCTATTACAAGGAAATGAATGACTTTTTCCATTCCTATGGCCTTCCGGTTGTGCTGCATTCATGCGGGAATATCGAGTCGATTTTGCCGCTGGTGGTTTCGGCGGGGTTTGATGCGTTAAACCCGATGGAAGCCAAAGCCGGATGCGATGTGCTGCGATTCGCCGAACGTTATGCAGACAAGCTGGCATTTATCGGCGGACTTGATGTTCGTTTGCTCGAGGCAGGGGACAGGGCGGCAATCGCCTCGCGCATTCGTGAGATCTGCGGGACTATGAAGGCGTTAGGCGCCAGCTATGTGTTTGCGTCCGACCACTCCATTTCAACTGGTGTTAAGTATGAGACTTATCAATATGCATTAGACGTGTTGAAATCTTCATGGGAGTATTAGAAATCGCTAAGCATATTAGCTGTTTTGAAGTAAAAAACAAAAAGTCCAGGGAATAATGAACAATAATATTGACAGTTTCAGCCATTGAGGATATACTGTATACATTAAAACAAACGGTTGCGTAACGAAACGCAACGATTAACTCTTTTTTAGGGCTATTCCGATGTCAGTGAGTTTAAAACGCATAGCCAGAGAAGCGGATGTTTCCGTAACGACCGTGTCACGTGTTCTTAGGGGGCGCGGTGAGATTTCGGATGAGACCCGGCAGCGAGTGCAGAAAATCGCCGATAAGCTTCGATACCGGCCGAATATCGCGGCGCAGAGTATTTTTACAGGACGTACCAACTCCATCGGTGTGATCATTCCGGCGGCAACGACCTTTGATGTTCGCATTGCATTTGGTATACATGATATGCTGGCTGAGCAGGATGTTGTTCCGATTACGCTCTGGACATGTCAGGAAAATGAACCCTCCAATTTGCGGCATTCTATTGATAATGTTATGAAGCAAATTCATCATCTGGTCGATCGTCGGGTCGATGGCGTGATTTTACGGCCGCATAATGATTTCCGGGATGTGTATATTCGGGAGATACTGGATCGGCATATACCTCTGGTTACGGTGGACCGCGACTACCTGGGTTCACACGCTGATTTTGTGGGTACTAATGACGTGCATGGAGCTCGTCTTGTCGCGCAGCATTTGCTGGGACTGGGGCATCGGCGGATTGTGCACCTTGCAGGACCGGAAACAGTGATGACCAGTCAGTTGCGCAAAGATGCATTCGAGTCTGCCCTGGCCTCCATTCCGGATGTGGAGTATCGCACGATTGTGGATGAAAGCTATGGTCTGGACGGTCAGGCCGCGATGCGTATTTTTGAGTTGAAGCCCCGTCCTACGGCGATCTTTGCGGCCAACGACAAAATGGCCAAATTCGTATATAACGCTGCCAGACGGTATGGTTTGCAGATTCCGGAGGATTTGTCTGTTGTTGGATTTGCGGATATGGAAATCGCGGAATTGATGGATCCGCCTCTGACGACCGTACGGCAGCAGCCTTATGAAATTGGGCGGCAGGCGGCAAGAATTATGCTGGAGCGGATTGACGGCAAGCTGCATGAACCCAAGAGTATTTTATTAGAACCGCAATTGATTGTCCGGGGGTCGACAATGCGGTATAGTGTGCAATAAAAATCCCAACAGATACCGCGTTAAGAATTTTTTGTAGATGGTTACGCAATCATTTGCGTAATTTATTTGGTGTAATCGAAGCTTATTTACAGGTACAAAATTATGCAGCGAATGGATACAGCGGCAGCACAATCACGTCTTTCTTTTGCGCAGTGTCTTGCGTGGGGGGCCGGCGGCTTTGCGGATAATCTGATAGCATGGACGATCGTCTATCTTGCCATGCCAATTTATAATATTGCTCTTGGAGTGGATCCCGTGGTGATTGGCTGGGCCATTGCGTTGCCGCGTTTGCTGGATGCGATAATAGATCCCCTGGCCGGCCACTGGTCGGACAATTTCCGCAGCCGGTGGGGCCGCCGAAAGCCATTTATCTTGGTTGGAGGGGGGCTTTCAACCTTATTCTTTATGGCTACATGGTTTCCGCCGGTTGGAAGCAGTCCGAAGGTTGCAGCGGTTTTCTTTATCGTTACCACGTTTCTTTATTTGGGAATGTACGCGTTTTTCTCCATACCGTATTATGCGCTGGGGGTTGAACTGACGACCGATTACCATGAGCGGACACGAGTCCAGTCATGGCGTTTTTTCTTTGCGGCGATTGCTCAATTATCGATGCCGTGGTTTTATAAAACAGCGTATTGGGTTGGGACTCACAGACCCATAGCGAATGCCGAGCCGGAGGTCGCGGGTATTCGGTATGTGGGGCTGGCGGCAGGCTCGCTGGTACTGGCCATTCTCGTGTTGATTGCGTTATGTTGCCGTGAGCCCAAGCGTGTTCAGCATCAGCCCTATATTCGAATTCTGGATGCGTTCCGATGGACGTTCAAAAATAATGCCTATGTGAAATTGGCCCTTGTTTATTTTTTGGTATTGTTCGGTTTTTTTGTCGTCAACCCTATGGCTTTGTATCTGAGCATATATTATGTATGTAATGGAGACAAAGGAATGGCCGCTACAATCAGCGGCTGGTCTGGAACGATGGTGGGAATCCTGGGGGTGCTGGCGCTGGCTCCGCTGACGGCGTTATCACATCGTTTTGGCAAAAAACAAGTATTAATCGGCGGGCAGTTTGTGGCATTGCTGGGATTTAGCTCATTATGGTTTCTGCTGACGCCCGAGCACCCCTACTGGGGGATCATTCCCTGGATTATTATTGCTCCCGGGCAATTGGCGGTATGGGTCATCGGCAGTTCGATTAGTTCTGATATTATTGATCTGGATGAATTGGAGACGGGTTGTCGGCGGGAAGGCATGTACGGGGCTGTCACCGCGATGCTGAACAAGTGGGGGGTTGGGCTATCGTCGATGCTGAGCGGATATATCATTGTCTGGTCAGGCTTTGTCAATGATGTTTTCCCGTCGGCGGAAGTATTATGGAGGATGCGGGTTTTGTATGTGTCAATACCGATTGCTTTTGTTGTGCTGTCCCTGGCGATATCTTTCACGCTGCCGGTGTCAGCGAAGCGGATGCGCGAGGTTCGTGAGATATTAGATCGGCGCCACGCGGAGGCCGAACGTCAATTGACAGATGCGGTTTAATTAGTGTGTGTGATACAAGCGATAAGATTAAATGGTTTATGAAGATAACTTTAATTAAGGATTTTTTATGCAAGACAGTGAGTTGCGATTTCGACAGATTCATTTGGATTTTCACACGTCAGAGGCGATTGACGGAATTGCCTCCGATTTTGACGCCGATGCGTTCGCCGATACCTTAGTCAAGGCACGGGTTAATTCGATCAATCTGTTTGCGCGCTGCCATCACGGGTGGGTGTATTATGATTCCAAGCAGTTTCCGGAGCGGATTCATCCTCATCTGACCAATAGAAATCTGCTCAAACAGCAGATTGAAGCCTGTCATCGGCGGGGAATCAAGGCGCCGATTTACCTGCCGATTCAGTGGGATCAATATACTGCCGAGCGGCATCCGGAGTGGCTGACAATGACGCCGGACGGCAGGCAGGAAGGTACGCCGCCTTACGAGGCGGGTTTCTACCGCAGCCTGTGCGTAAATACTCCGTATGTTGAATTCATCCGCAAACATATGGCCGAGTTGTTTGACCTGTTCGAGGTGGATGGATTCTGGATTGATATCGTCCAACCCAAAGATTGTTCTTGTTATACCTGCCGGCAGGGGATGATTCAGGCGGGGCTGGACCCCAGCATCACGGCGGTACGCAAGGCTTACGGGCTGGATGTACTGACGAAGTTCAAAAAAGATCTGACAGCGTTTATCCGTGCGCGAAGCAAAGACTGTACGATTTTTTATAACGCCGGCCACGTCGGGACGCGCGAACGCCGGGCGGTGGACACATTCAGCCATTTTGAGCTGGAGTCTATTGCCGGGGGCTGCTGGGGCTATATGCACTTTCCGGTTGCGGTCCGCTATGCACGCACTCTGGGGCTGGATTGTTTAGGAATGACGGGCAAGTTTCATACGGCGTGGGGTGATTTTCATTCCTATAAGAATCCTGCGGCGATGGATTATGAATGTTTCCGAATGCTGGCGTTCAACTCCAAATGCTGCGTGGGCGACCAGCTGCATCCTCGTGGAAAGATGTGCAAGGCGACGTACGATCTGATTGGACAAACGTATGCGCAAATTGAGAAAAAGGAACCGTGGTGTGTTGGAGCAAAGGCGGTTGTTGATATCGGCGTGCTGAATCCGGAAGAATGGGATATTCGTGAGCCGGTTGAAGGACTGCATCCCTCAATTCTTGGAGCTTCGCGGATGCTGCAGGAAGGCGGACACCAGTTTGATATTATTGATTCTCAAGCGGTGTTTTCCGACTATAAACTGCTGGTGCTGCCGGACAATATCCCTGTCTGTAAAAAACTTGCAGCCAAGCTGGAGCAGTATCTGAAATCCGGCGGAGCGGTCATAGCCTCGTTTGAGTCGGGACTGGATGAATCCCAAAAACAATTTGCCTCGCCCGTTTTTGGCGTTTCGCTGACTGACGGCGGGCCGATTGACAATAAAGGTCGGGCTTCGCGGGGGCGATGGTATTACGGCGGGGATTATGTCGATTACCTCAAGCCCGGCAAAATGTTAGCCGGCGGCTTGCCGGCTTCGGAATATGTGATGTATCTGCGGGGTACATCGATTAAAGCCGCAGGCGGCACAGAAACGCTCGCGGATGCAGTTTCTTCGTATTTTGACCGGACGTATGAGCATTTCTGCTCGCATCTGCAAACCCCGTCTTCGGGCAAGGTTTATCAGCCGGCGGTGGTTAAAAACGGTAAATTAATCTATTTCTGCCATCCCATTTTCACCACATATGATGTTAACGCGCCGCTGTGGTGCAAACGCCTGTTTCTGAACGCGGTTGATATGCTTTTGCCCAGTCCGGCGGTTAGACACAATGGGCCGAGTTTCATTCTGGCGACACTGAACCGGCAGGATGGACAGAAACGCTGCGTGCTGCATCTGCTGAATTATATTCCCGAACAGCGCAGCCAGAAGATCGCGGTGGTGGAAGATGTTTTCCCTACGAACGATGTCGCGGTTTCTGTGCGGGCAGACAAGTCGCCGACCGCGGTTGCCGCAGTGCCGGATGGAACGGCGCTGCCGTTTACGTTCAAAGATGGGCGGGTTGAATTTATCGTACCGAAAATCGCTGGTCATCAAATGGTCAGTATTCAATTTTCATAGCATTATATAGGATTGGAGTTGGTATGTCGTATCAAGATGGAATGTCAGCCATAAATCTCGAAATGACTCGGCGGGTATGCCGGACGGAAGGGGCGTTTTCAGCCGAACTGCATTGGGATTTGGTCAAAGCTGTAACAAAGATTGATGTCAATCAAAACAGCCCGCAGGAGCTGCGTGAGCGAGCTTCGCAGGCGTTTATCAAGGCGTGGAATTATGATTTTGTCTGGTCAACGCTGATTTATAATCAGATTTTTGGGGAGTTTCGCACTTCGATGGGGCATGCGGTCTATAACGCCGGCGGTGAGGATTACCGTGATGATCGCAATAAAGTGGTTTGTCCTTTTAAGACCCCCGAAGAAGTGCTGGCGTTTGAGCCTGCGGCGGTGTACGGCAAAATCGATTACAATAAGGTCGTGAAAGATTATAACGACCACTACCGTGACCAGTGCCGCAAGTATCCGGATGCGGTGAATTGCACGGGGATTTATGTGACGTGCATTTCAGGCCTGATTGAGATTTTAGGCTGGGATATGTTGCTACTGGCGGCGGGTACGGATATGGGGGCATTTGGCGCAATGACCAATCGCTATGCGGCGTGGATACAACAGTATTTTGACGCCCTGGCCGATTGCGAATCGCCTGTGGTGATGATTCATGATGATATCGTCTGGACGAGCGGGGCATTTTTATCGCCGGCATGGTATCGTGAATATGTGTTCCCCAATTTCAAAAAATATTTTGCCCCCCTTCATGCGGCGGGTAAGAAAGTCCTGTTCACTTCAGATGGAAACTATACAGAGTTTATCGATGATATTGCCGGTTGCGGGATTCACGGATTTGTGTTAGAGCCGACAACGGATATGGCGTATATCGCTAAAAACTATGGAAAAACTCACTCTTTTCAGGGGAATGCCGACACTCGCATCCTGCTTTATGGGACGAAAGAAGATATCCGCAAAGAAGTTAAGCGATGTATGGACATTGGCAAGCAATATCCCGGTTTCTTTATGACAGTTGGCAATCACATCCCTTCAAACACCCCGGTCGATGCGGCACTCTTTTATAACCAGTGCTATGAAGAAATGGCAATGCGAT
>JBHJNC010000082.1:0-4456 GCA_048497675.1 Gimesia maris | reverse complement strand
GAATACCTCAGCCGTGGACTCCCCGCTGGAGCCACTGGAGCCAGCCATATCATTGGTATTGTATTTCGGATTTTCGCTTGCTGCTTTCCAATACTATTCACTAATCACTATCGACGATTCACTTTACCAGCAGTTCCGCCCCGCGAGCCGCGACTTTGGCGATATTTTCTTCACTGGCCAGGCTTTTGCCTTTTTCCAAACCCAAGTCGGCCACCTGCAGATGCGTAAATTTGCTGAATCCTGCTTTTTCGAGCGTGGCCTTAACGCAATTCAGCGGGCAGCCGTCGATAGCCAGGATTTTGTCCGCCGCTTCGGTGGTTTTCATAATGCCGCTGATTTGCCTGCCGATGCCGGCCAGACAATACATCTTACCCGCGCCGTCACGGGTCAATTTCCGTGCCGCCTGGTCGGCAATCGCCCCGACATCCGCCGCGCCGCTGCATGCGAAAATCAGTTTCGCCCCGCCCGCACACCCACAACTTGCCTGCTCTGCCATCTTCGTATCCTTTCTTATTGTAAAAATGCTTTAATCTCCGCCGCCGTCAGCGCCTTGCCGACGGATTTGACCTGCCCATCGACCACCAGAGCCGGGGTCATCATCACGCAGAACTTCATAATGTCGTTAATCTGCGTCACTTTTTCCATTTCATACGCAATCCCAAGTTCTTTGGCTGCCTGCTCGGCGTTCTGATAAAGCTGCGTACACTTGGCACACCCGGTTCCTAATATCTGAATCTTTTTCATTCTTTATCCTTATTATTGAACGTTCTCTGCCAATAGATAACATCATCTCGTTTGTCTTTGCCGCTGCCTTCGTCTTTATATCCGCCATCATCTTTGCCATTTTTACCAACGGAGTATAAAACGGCTCTTTGTCCATCATTGTGATAGATAACGTTATTATCACTATAGGGGTCGTTAGGAAGTTCACGGTTGAAGCCCGCTTGTCGAAGCTGTGAAATAATCGCAGGGTAGCCGTCATGTCTAAGCCTATATTCTTCAAGATCAAGAATGATATGTCCCGCCTGAATGGAAGCAGGCCTCTGTTGAGAAAGTTTATATGCCTTGAAAAGACTTGGTTCAAACATCATAGCTAATGTTTTCCGCATCGGTGGTAAGCCAAACATAGATTCATTTTTTGCAGGCTCAGTCCCCCGTTTTGCTTGTTGCAGTATATCCTCGAATCGATTTCGAACATACGTTTCTGAACCTGAGCAGGAGCCGACTAATAAAAAAAATGGATTGAGCGGAGTTTGGAGTGGAATTATTTTGTAATTGATCATGTTCTCAAATGACTTGGCGCATATAAAAACCTCGCCCTCAATATGAAAAAGCGGAAGTCCATCCGGAAAAGAAAAAGCTTTCTCAACTAGTTTTCGGGCTTCATCTAAATCTTCGCTTGAATATTGATCTATCCTGCCTAAAAATTTAATAGTCCTGACAAGCAAGCTGTGGCCAGCTAATTGATCTATAATACACTTGCCTTGCATAAAATGTCTTGCCGAAGAAAGCTGCATGTTGAATAAATCATGCCAATCATCTTCCAGTATGCCGATGAGTCGACAGATCTCAGCGTTTACATAAAGATATTTAATTTGTTCATATCCATGATTGGAAGGTGTTGAAAAATCATGTCGATCTGAATCTGCCATCATCGATATTTCTTGATAAGTCGCGTTGCAATATTCAATTGCTGCTGCTTTTTTTAAGTTTGACCATGATTGGGTATTATCTTCTGCCCATTTTCGTAAAGCTTCAATTTGGTTTTCTGCTAAAGCGAGGGTTCCCTGCTCTAACTGATCTTTGATAGCTTCCTGAAGTTCGGATTCTAAACCCTTGTAATTGGTTGCCGCTTGGACATAATAAGGCCACGCATTCTCCGATTGATTTGGGTCGGCATGTAACGCATTATAACTGGCAGTATAGTCTTTCTTGAAATAATCATAATCAATACAGCAATATGAGGTGTAAAGTAACAATATTGATATCCCAGCTATTACAGATTTGTCAAGAAAGATTGCCGTTTTCCAGAAATATAATCGATGTGCGACTTGCTTATCACGTCCGGAAATCTTCGCGGAATATTCTCTGATCTGTCGAAACAAGGATTGGATTTCCTGCCTTTTGCAAAACAATCCAATATTGATCCGAAAAGGCATCTTTCCCTTTTCTTTTATAAGAAAATAATAACTATTCATTCCCTGATAATGAATTTTTTTGATATTTTCAACTTTTATTGTTACGGGTTTGTATCCTTTGAGTTGAATTTCTTGTATGTTGATACTGATAGATACATCTGAGCTTCTGATGATAGAATAACAACTATAGATAATCAGTGATACTGGTGCAAAGCCATACATAAACCATATCCAATAGGAAGCTCTATCAATACCTTGAATGAATAAATATGGCCAGGCACATCCGATATATCCAGCCAAAACAATAAGTCGTAATAAAATGCCGAGTTTTATTGCTCTACGATTTGCGTGATAGGTATAGCTCTCAGCAGAAAGTTTTACAGTCTGAATATTTTCATTCAGTAACTGATTCTTCTTATAGTGAATTAGCCAAAATGCGCATAAACAAATAATCAAACAAATTCCCAGCATAATCCGCTCATCGCTCCTTATTAAAATGAGTGTCCGCAATATAACAATTGAATATCATTTTGCTATATTATATGCTCTATTTCTAATCTGACAACACATTTACCTTTGCTTTTTATATCCTGTTTATCCTGTAAATCCTGTCTAAAAAAACGGGTTTCATTACGCTTTTTCTGCAAACCAATGCTGCGTTTTTAAACAAATCTTCACCAGCATCAGCATCACCGGCACTTCGATGAGGACTCCGACCACCGTTGCCAGCGCTGCTCCCGAGGACAGCCCAAACAGCATCGTTGCCGTTGCGATAGCCACCTCGAAATGGTTCGATGCGCCGATCATCGCCGAGGGCGCCGCGTCGGCATATTTGAATTTCCACGCTTTCGACAGCCAATAGCCGATTGCGAAAATCAGCATCGTCTGAATGAACAGCGGTATCGCAATCCAAAGAATCGTCAGCGGATTGGAAAGAATCGTTTCGCCTTTGAACGAAAACAGCAGCACCAGCGTAATCAGCAGCGCGATAATCGTAATCGGCGTCAGCACATGCAGAAACTTCTGGTTGAACCAGTCCAGTCCTTTATGGGCGATAATCCACTTGCGCGAGATAAATCCCGCCGCCAGCGGCAGCGCGACATAAATCGCAATCGACAGGGCCAGCGCCTGCCATGGCACGGGCAAACGTCCTACACCCAGCAGAAATCCGCCCAGCGGCCCATACAGAAACAGCATCGACAGCGAGTTGATCGCCACCATCACCAGCGTATGGCCGTCGTTGCCTTTGGCAAGATAGCCCCACACCAGCACCATCGCCGTACACGGGGCAATTCCCAGCAGAATGCACCCGGCCAGATAGCTGCGCCACAACGGCACTTGCAGCATTTTAACGCCGCCCGACTCGATAACCGTCCCGACGCCGTAGGTCGCCCCAACCGGCAAATCCAGCCCGAACGGCATCTTGACAATATCCGTCGCCTCGCCGCCGATAAAGCCATAAAACAGTGTACCCAAAAAGAACAACGCGATAAAGTACATCGTAAACGGCTTGATTGCCCAATTGACAAACAGCGTCAGCCCCACGGGCCTGATGCTCTTGCCCGCCTGCAGGACTTCCGCAAAATCAATCTTGACCATAATCGGGTACATCATAAAGAACAGGCACACCGCAATCGGAATCGACACCACCGGCGCGCCGCCGACATAAATGGACATCCCGTCTAAGGTTTTGGCGAAATCCGGCGCCAGCTTGCCCAGCACAATCCCGCCGACAATGCACAGGATAACCCAGACCGTCAAATACCGCTCAAAAATATTTAACCCTTTACTATCTGTCTTCTGACTCATAATGAACACCTTATTATTCTGATTAAGATATATTGTTTTGATTTCTTATGGCGCCGTATAGATCAGCCACAGTCCGCCCAGGATAACCAAGCCGCCGCAGATTTTTTTGAGGACAACGGCTCCTTTGGATTGTTCATTCCAATTCATATAACGCTGCACGATTTCAGTACACGTTCCTGCCAGGACAATAACCGAGCAGTGTCCAAGACCATACATCAACAGCAGAAAAACCCCATACGCCAGATTCTTTGCGGCAATAAAGGTAGCCCCCAGTATCGGCGCCATATAAGCAAACGTACAGGGCCCCAGAGCAACCCCGAAAACCAATCCAAGAATAAACGCTGCAAGCATCCCTTTACGCTTAAGACGTACTTGGCCGGGACCCGAAAAAGGCAGGGCAAAGACCTCCAGCAAATGCAATCCCACTACGAAAAATATGAGGGCAACAAAGTAATAGCCGTACCTGCCTACATCCCCCATCATTCGGCCTGCCGCAGCGGTTATAATGC
>JBHJNC010000081.1:0-2534 GCA_048497675.1 Gimesia maris | reverse complement strand
CAAGAATACCCCATCGGATTTTATCAGCCATTCAAACCCCTGCGTTGCAGACATACTGGTACTGATGTAAATTTAAAAGGGAAATGGGCGGTACAGGACTTGAACCTGTGACCCCCAGCGTGTCGAGCTGGTGCTCTAGCCAACTGAGCTAACCGCCCTAAAGAGTCTTAAGTCTTTAGAAAGAAAGCATATACACGAATCTGAGAGATTTGTCAAGAATAAAATTCAACAAAACTGGTCTGGTTCAGGATAAAAATAGTCCAGAGAATGTGTCGTCCTCTTATTTCTATTGTTTATGACATCCCAAATGGACATTCCTGCATCCGCAGGCTATAATCTTACCCCATGTTGCGTTATGAATAGGAGTTTACTATGGATAAGCCATTAAAGTACCTTAATGAATTAACATGGCAATACCGGGCCTCGCGGATTTTGCAGACAGCTATCCGGATTGGGCTTTTCAGCCGCCTTTCACAAAGAAGCTGCGACGTGGAACAATTAGCCTCTCTGTGTTCTGCGAAAAAAGACATTTTGGATAAAGTGCTGATTGTCTGCTGTGCGATGGGCTTTCTGGATAGGAAAGGGAATCTTTTCAGCAATACTGAACTTACAGAAACCTATCTGGTGGAAGGCCGCCCCCTGTATCAGGGCAATATCATTGCCCATTCGACGAATGTCTGGGAGTTTTGGGATAATCTGCCCGATGAGATACAAATCAGCCCAAGTCTCCAGGATAATGCTCAGGCGCATCGCAATTTTATTTTGGGGATGGAAAATATAACCCTGGCGGGCAGAGGGCAGATCTTTATAGAGAACATCGACTTATCGAATTGCAGAAAGATGTTGGATGTTGGAGGCGGTCCTGCAACCTATTCCATTTTGGCCTGCCAGAAGTATCCGCAGCTCAAATCCACGGTGTTCGATTTGCCGGAAACGATAGCGATAGCCAAAGAACGAATTCATCATTGGAATCTTGCAGACCGAATTGACGTTCAGGAGGGAAGTTGGGAGGTCGATAGTTTTGGGACTGGGTATGATGTGATCTTATTTTCGAATGTACTGCATGGCCCTAATAGTCAAACAGAAATGAAATTGAAGAAAGGGTATCAGGCGTTAAATCCGGGCGGATTGCTGCTCATTCAGGAATTTTTATTAAACGACTCAAAAACCGGCCCGTTAATTCCGGCTTTATTTAATGTGATGGTGGGAGCATATTCCCGCCGGCAGCTATTGGATATCACCACTGCATGCGGCTTTATAAATCCGCATATCGTAGTAGACAATGAGGAGATTGGGTGCAGCTGGATTCAAGCTCAGAAAAAATAACACATCGCCGGAAGAGCAATCTTGAGTCAATTCATTGCTGCCATATAAACCATTTCCATTTTGTTACAGACGTGATTCGTCTGCAAAAGCAATAAAGACCAGATGTCGGCTGGGATGAAAAGCCTAAGATTTTTTTCGTCCGCCCTGGCCTGTGCCGACGTGCCGTCCGATGGAGGCGATCCGGCCGCGCAGGCAGCCGTTGCACTGCTGGGCGGTTTCGTTGATGCACGCCTTGCCGGGGTAGATTTCGTATTTGGTGCGGTACTCCAGCGGCGTCAAGTTCGGCATCACGATATTGGCCCCGCGCATCAGGCCCAGTTCCCGTCCGGAGTCTTTGTTGATGGTTGCCAGTGCGGTGGTGCTGGGGATGTTGGCCTGCGGGCAGACCAGCCGGGTGAGAGCGACGGCTTTGTAGGTGGTTAGTTCCGTATTGGGGACCTGGTCTTTGGGGGCGATGTCAAATTGAAGCTCGCCGCGGCCCAGGGGGGTATCGGGGTTGGCGATAAACGGGCCAATGCCAATCATATCCAAATCCAGCTTGCTAAACAGTTCAATATCCCGTGCCAGGCTGGCGTAGGTCTGTCCGGGAATTCCAGCCATGACACCGCTGCCGACTTCGTAGCCTAAGTCCCGCAGTTGCCGCAGGATTTCAATCCGGTCGCTTTTCCTGCCCGGCAGGGATGGGTGAATTCGCTCATACAGTTCCGCATCCGAGGTCTCGAACCGCAGCAAATACCGATCCGCCCCGGCCTGTTTCCACAGCACAAGGTCTTTTTCCGGCCGCTCGCCAAGGCTGAGGGTCACGGCCAGCGGGGTTTGGCTCTTGATTTGCCGGATTACCTCGGTAAGCCAATCCGCCTCGATGCCGTAGTCTTCGCCCGCCTGCATCACGACCGTGCCATAGCCCATATCGACGGCCTGTTTGGCGCAGTCGAGAATCTCCGTCGAGGTCATGCGGTAGCGTTCCAACTTGCGGTTGTCTGCGGCCAGCCCGCAGTAGGCGCAGCGGCGCACGCAATAGTTTGAGATTTCAATCAATCCCCGCAGATGCACCGCGTCGCCGACATTGGCCTTGCGTACCGCGTCCGCACGCTGCCAGAGCGTTTCGAGTTTGACTGCGTCCATTTCCCGCAGCCAGTGTTCTATTTCTTTTCGTGATAATATTTCTAAGGTCATTTGCGTGCTGTTATTTTTTATGTGATTTTGCG
>JBHJNC010000080.1:0-14894 GCA_048497675.1 Gimesia maris | reverse complement strand
CCGGACGTTCTGCCTGCAGCCGGGCAAGCATCTCCAGACGCAGCTGTTCAGGATAGAGGGGATCATTTAGAAAATCCATAAAAGCGGTATATCGAAGCATATCCAAGCTGGGAAACCCAACTCGAGAAGATTCATCCGCATGTTCTTTCTGATAGAATGTATATACTTCCTGAGCTATTTTTTCCCGTGCGGCCGCTTCATTGTCATCGTACATGGCATATCTGAAATAACCTTCTTTCAGCAATCCATTAACCATTTCTACTGCATCACGAATACCGAGCCCGCGAAATTCCTCTCTCATCCGCGTTTTGAGAAAATCCAGCATCGGCAGTTTATAATCGGCAATTTCATACCCTTGCTCATCTTTTGGGTATAAAGTAACCAGTTCGTTATAAATTTGGAGGGCTTCTTTCAGATGGCCGTTTTGATAAAAAGTCATGACTGCATTTTCAAGAAAGTTTTTGTGCCCTCCCCGTACCGCCTTGGGATTGCCGCGTTCCAGCGATTCATATTTTTTGATAATCATTTTCCATGTCTGGTCACAGCTGGTAAACATCCGCAAATCAGGACGCAGAAAAAGATTTTGATTGCCTGATTTATCGGTATAAAGCATCGTCTTGCCGTAACGATACAGCTGCTGAAGCCCATGAAAAATAATACGATCTGTATTTTTTTCGTCAACACTATAAGTTTCAGGTCTGCCGGCAATCTCGAGCCCCCTAGCCGACCAGTACATCGCGTGAGTCGCAGGATGCTCCCAATTCAGCGGATCCCGCTGATTAGGATCTTCAAAGCGTACAGGCCCATATTTTTTATTCATCTTTTCCATATAGGCAATATCCATCTTCCAGACATTTCTGATCTGATATGCCTTTGCAAAGATATCGAATTTATCGAGAGCAGTAGTTCCACGATATTGCTGGATAAGAGTTGTTGCTTCATTTTTGAAACGGCCTGGACTTTGCTGTAAAGTGAAGTAATTTTCAACCAGTTTATCCGGACTTTCAAAAGATGGGTCCGCCTGCTTAAGTTCTGTGATGAATTTGGAAACTTCCGCATCCGCAAGAATTTCTTCTATTGTTAGCGGTGCGGATAAAAGCTTTTGAAAAACATCGTTTGTCTGCTCTCCAAGCAGAGAACGCATCGAAGATGCTATCTGAGTCTTATAATAAACATTGCAGTCATCCGATATGTCGGAAATTTTATGGATAAATATCCATGACAGCTGACGATACAAAATAATGCTGTGAGGATTCAGAGGAATCGCTTTGTCACGCAGCAATTCATAGCCGTTACGGACCCACCGCCAACGTTCAGCCGGCTGAGTATTGGGAATCGCCACTGAAATATTATACGCCATATTCCAAGCCTGAAAATCCCAAACCTGTGGGAATCGCGGCTGAAGAAGAGTTATCCACTCGGCAAGCTGCTTGGCATCAAAAAACTGGCCTTTCTGCTTGAGATCATCAGCACGCATCCACAAAATGTCGACAATGATTCCTCGAAATGCCCCCATCGCCACCGTTACAAAGGCCAGCGACGGCGGTGCATCCCCCAGGTCAGTTTTTAGCGACAAGCCCATTTTATCACGATCGGCGCGAATCTGGCCCTGCTGCGATGCCGCCAAAAACAGCATCGCCGCTCCAATGATCACGCAAATTAGTATTATTAAATAGTCCTTTAAACGCATCAGTTACAATCCTTATACCGAACTTTTGGCCACTTCTCTTCGTCTGAATACCAACATTCCAAACGCCAAAAGCAACAGTGATTTTAATCCAATCGTCTCGCCGGCGGCCTTGAAGAAAAACAACCATCGAATGATACGTCCTGAAACAATATAGCCGGAAGGATTAAATTCCCCATCAAAACGGGGCAGCAATGTCAGGAGCGGCTTGACCGTAAAGGTATAAATGAGTCCTATACCGGCACCCAAACTATCTATCGAATCAACGATGAATCCATTCACCAGACCTGCCGAAAAAACTACCATACACGCCAATATGGCAACAGGAAATGAAAGCCATGTCGTCAAGGTAATCCCTAAAGCCGCCAGGAAAATCAATCGCACCAGCATCAATAAGGCCGCACGGGCGAAATTGCCGCCAAAGGTTCCAACTTTGTACAGAACCTCTAATTCCTGAACTGTAATCGAAGAGGGATTCAGACCGGGGTCATTAACAAATCCTACCCCCAGGTAGGTATCTTTGGTGACAGCATTCGCCGGGACCGAAAATTCCTGAGAAGTACGTGCCGGACTGCTTCGTTCAACATTATAAATCGGTGTAATGAGAGTGCCGTCACCACGCTGATAGGCAGGCAAATCGCCAATACTCCAGAGCCCATAAATCACTCCGTCCGGCGACAGCGATGAAGTATCAAGCTTGTATCGTACAAATATCATCGTATTCGGATCTGACCAGGGACGCACATCCTTAAAATCCCACACACGGCCGCGACCTGGATCGACACTTTGCTCACGAATCATTTCTTCCCGCAAAAACTCTGTCAAGATTTCCATTTCGGTCATAGTTTCAGGCAAACGGCCTTCTTCTTTAAGCTTCGTAAACCGCTCCTGCACCCGTGCCTTTGCCGCCTGACTGTCGACTTCTACCTTGATGCCTTCGCGCGCAGTAAAAAACTGATCGTTTGCAATCATTCTTTCTTCGTCAGGCGCTTCAAGTAAATGTGGAACCGAAATTGTCAATCCATAAATTATACCGCAGAATACACCAAGCAGAATCACATTTAACAGGACAACACCAATGAATTTGCCTGCAATGATCTGCCACCGAAGAACGGGTTTGGTCACAACCAGAAAGATTTGTTGCCGCTTGATTTCATCGCTCAGAGTGAATGTCGAAATCGCAATAGTCAGTATACTCAACAATAAACCCACCAGGCTCATCGCATAACTGGAAAAAGTCTGGAGCTTCCCGAGCAGCGTTCCGTCACCGACCATAATCATACTCATCATCGGCAACAGGATCAGAAGCAGTACGATTACCGCAGATGCAATTTTCATCCGCAAGGCCTGAGCAATCGTATTACGGGCAATAGCGAGAATTTTATCCATACAATTTATTCTCCTGCGGCCTTATTGCCCGTAGGAGTTGTTGAGCCATCTGCTTTTTTATCCTTGCCGACAAGCTGGTTGAGTATATCTTTTTTAACCGACTCGGCGGGCTTGATTTGTGACTCCAGTTCACCTTTTGTTTGTGTAATCGGCTCCGCCTTGGCAGAGGTCAATTGATCCAGCATCTGCTTATTCTGCTGAGAGTCCGCATGCTGAGGCACCACTGAAACCGTCTCTGAATCCCCGGATGGCATCTCGGCAAAAGCATCTATTCGAGACGCAACGAGCTTGTCGAGCACTTCTGATTGACGAACCACCTTTTTCTCGGCAAGGAACCCGCTAATCCCCGTACCCGCCTGTGCACCGCTGGTAACCTGTTTTTCCTGCTGTGCCTTATTAATGGTCCGAACAAAAAAGGTTTCGAGTTTGTCCATCGGGTGTGTGATCTCGTAGCCACATTGCTGCTGGCTAAGAAGATTCTGAATTTTACTTACCATCTCATCGGAGAGCCGAGCCGTCTGAATTTGAGTTTTACCCGTCAGCTCAAGCAGCTCCTTGACCGATCCTTCCACCTGCATCTTGCCGCCATACATAATGCCGATGCGGTCGCAGATATCTTCCACCTCAGCCAGCAGGTGACTGCAGAGCAAAATGGTCTTGCCTCGCTTGCCCAACTCTACCAGCAGATCCTTAATCTGCCGGGTACCCATTGGGTCCATTCCGGATGTAGGCTCGTCCAAAATCAGCAAATCCGGATCATTAATCAGCGCCTGAGCCAATCCGATACGCCGAGCCATCCCCTTGGAAAACGTTCCGACCTTGCGGTTACCCGCCCCGGAAAGCCCCACCATCTCCAGAAGTGTTTCGATTCGCTCCTTGCGGACGGCACGAGGCAAACCAAACAATCGCCCATAAAAATCCAGCGTTTCATACGCCGTCAGATACCGATAAAGATACGACTCTTCGGGCAAATACCCGATTCGAATCGATATTCCCGGGTCCGATGAATCCCCTCCTAATACCGTCGCGCCGCCCCGTGTCGGGTGCAGCAGATTCAGCAGCATCTTAATCGTAGTGGTCTTTCCCGATCCATTAGGACCGAGAAATCCGTAAATCTCATTTGTTCGAATCTTTAAATTAAGATTGTCGACCGCGATAACACGCTGCCGCCCCCACCAGTCGGGAAAAATTTTCGTCAACGCAATTGTTTCAATCGCGAATTGATTTTCAGCCACGTCAGACCTCACAAATTAGTACTGTGTCGTATGGGTACTTGCCGGCACACTATGCGGATCGAGATGTTCACCGAACCGCACCAGGCGGGCGCTATTAAAGACAACCAGAACCGAGCCGCCAAAATGCAGGAATGCAGCAACAATCGGCGGCAGCCAGCCCACCGCGGAAGCAGCGATACCCAATATGATGAACAAAATCCCGAAAAACAGGTTTTGATTGATCACTCCGCGAGTTTTACGGGACAGCAGAACCAGGAACGGCAGCCGCCGCAAATCATCACTCATCAACGCAATCGAGGCCGAATTAATAGCCACATCGCTGCCCGCAGCCCCCATCGCGATACCGAGATCCCCCGCAGCCAGCGCCGGTGCGTCATTAATACCATCGCCAACCACAGCGACAATATGCCCGTCATTTTTGACACGTTCGACCACTGCCATTTTATCCTGCGGCAGACAATGAGCCTTGTAATCCGTACAGCCCAATTCGGCAGAGACTCGGTTGGCCACTTCATTGCGGTCACCGGTCAGCATCGTTACTCGTTTGATGCCGCAGTCAAACAGCTCTTTAACGGCGTTTTGGGCCTCCGGACGGGCTTTGTCCTGAAGTCCAATCCAGCCGATACAGCGATTATTACATGCCACATACAGCGTACTGAAGCCCTGTTCTTCATGGAGCGACGGGTCTGAAACTGTGTGCACATCAATGCCGTTCTCTTTTAAGAAACTATCGCGGCCGACGAGCACCTTTTCACCTTTAACCAGTCCAAATACACCTTTGCCGGGGGTTTCCTTAAAATCGCCCGCCGGCTCAATTTCAACATTGGCTTCTTTGGCCAGATTGATAACAGCCCTTGCCGCCGGGTGCTTACTCATCCGTTCAGCCGATGCCGCCGTCGCCAGCAATTCAGCCGGTTCGACATTAGGGGCGGGTTCCAATTTCGTAACATAAAGCTGCCCTGTCGTCAGCGTGCCAGTTTTGTCAAAAATGACCGCTGTAATTTTGCCTGCAATCTCAAGAAGCGATATATTTTTGACCAGAATACCCAATCGGGCCGCGGCGGACAACGCAGCGACCATCGCAGTCGGCGTCGCTAAAATCAACGGACAGGGGCATGAAATCACCAGTGCAGAAATCGAACGATTCAGATCTTTGGTGAAAAAGTAAATAATCGCGCTGATCATCAAAATCGTCGGGATATACCACATCACGTACTGGTCAATCATACGCATAATCGGCAGTTGGGTCTTCTCGGCCGTCATAATAAGCTGCTGGACTTTCCCCAACGTCGTATCCTGACCCGCCTTGTTGACCACAATATCAAGCACGCCCGTCAGATTTGAGGTTCCCGCAAAAACCTGCATCCCGATCACTTTATCCACCGGCAGGGATTCGCCGGTAATTGTTGCTTCGTTGATAGAACTAAGGCCCGCCCGAATTTGGCCATCGGCAGGAATATTATCGCCGGGACGAACGCGAACCACATCACCGGGCTTCAATGAGGCGACTTTGACCTCGGTCTCTGTCCCGTCCTTTTGGATTAACTGGGCGGTTGTCGGCGTTAAACGAATCAGCGATTCAATCGAGGCTCTGGCCCCAAGCGCCGTTCGTGTTTCCATCAGCTCGGCCAGCAGCATGATAAACCCAACCACGCCGGCAGTAATATAATCGCCGGAGGCAAAAGCCGCAATCACCGCCAGGGCGACCAGCTCATCCATATGCATATGACCGTGCATGATGCCTTGAATCGCATGAATAACAATCGGCATCCCCAGCAGCAAGGCCCCAATCATCGCGACAATCTGACTGACATCGCTGTTTAATCCAAGCCCATGAGGAAGCAGCGCGGCAATTTGTGCATTCAAAAGCAGCGCGCCACCGGCTAATGTCGCAAATAATGCAATTCCAGCCTTCGTCTGATCGCTGTGCACATGGCCATGTTCCAGTTCGGTTGATTTAACGCCTATATGTGTATGTACCATAAATACAATCTCGCCTTATTAATAAATGACAAGAGCGTCAAAAAGCTCTATTTCTTCTGTTCATCGGCTTTGGGGGCCTTCATATCTCGGTTAATCAAGATACGAATTTCTCGTTTACTTCCGCCTTCGCCGGGCTGAATCATGATTTTCTCTTCAGCGTTGGCAAGGACTTGTTCCATGGCATCCTGATACAGCCGCTGCAGTACCAATTCGGGATGTTTTTTGTACTCCGGCAAAAGATGCGTTAAATACTCGGCATTCGCCTTGGCATCCTCAACCACCTTGGTTTTGTACGCCCGCGAATCAGAAATCAGACCCTGCACCTGCCCTTTCATTTGAGCAACCAGCTCTTCTTTCTGGGCCTGACTCAAACCGGGCTGTTTGAGTTTCTCAAGCAGTTTTTCAGCATCCGGACCAGCAGTATCGGTCAGCAGCTTTTCCTTAAATGAATAGGCATCCGTTACGGCCGTTTTGCTTTGCTGGCTGGCCTGAATAGAGGCCTGAAATGCATCATCAACCTGACGAGGCCAAATAATGCGTTCGGCCCGTACATCATCAACGCGAACACCGCTGCCGACCGAATCCAGCTTTGCCTGAAGCAGATTTTTCACATTTTCAGAAATATCTCGCTTACTGGTTATGGCATCGTCAATGGTGAATCGCGCCAGAGTGGCAACAATCGCATTGGAAGCAAAACTTTCCAGCATGGGATTGACTGTCTCTGCGGCTGAATCCAGAAAATCCTCGCCCGGCTTGGGCTGCCGGCAATAGATGTTTTCAAAAAACAATGCCGGATTGGAAATCAGATAAGTTACCGACCAGCGCGAATGTACGATATTGTAATCGGTACCTTCAATGCCCTGCAAACTGGCATTACGGGTTAAACAGTAACCATCTTTGGTTGGGTCCAAAGTCGCCGGAGGATAGGGATCTTTTTGTCCGAGTTTTTCCTGAGCTGTTTCAAAATACCAGAACGAATCGACCTTCAGGGTCTGAACTTTTTTAACCGGAATACGAATAATTTCGCTGATCGGTTCCGGCCAGGTATAATGCAGGCCCGGATTTAGAATTCTTGAATCACCAAGACCCTGTATCCTGCCGAACCGCATCACCAAAGCCTCTTCGTCCTGCTGCACTTTGAATATCCCGCTGGCCAGAAACAGAACCACCAGAATAATCATAATAATTTTTAAAATGCCAAAACTGGTTCGCAACGCCTGCGATAAAGACTTTCCGGCCGCATCCTGAGGCTCAAAGGCCGATGAATGCCGGGTCGAACAGCCGCAGCTTGCATGGTGATGATGAGAATGATTGTGATTGTCCGTCATGAATCAATCCTTATATTCTTAATAATGTCCTCATATAGTTATTCAAGACAATTGCCCGGTTGTATTACTTTTGCACCGGTCCAACATGAGGTATCCCTTTCAGCAGCTGCATTGGTTCGTTTTCAGTGCCGAAAACGATGGTCGAACGATTCTTCAAAATCGCACGCAGCGCCTCTAAATCCCGCAAAAACATCGCCAGTTCCGGATCGGCATCAAGCATCTTATAATAGGAAGCGGCTTCCGCATCGCCGGCTCCCCGAATGGATTTGGCCTGCGCCTCCGCTATCGCCAGCAGTTCTTTCTGCTTGGCCTGGGCGTCGCTCTTGATTTTATTGGCTTCAGAATTGCCCGCGGCCAGGATATTTTCCTTTTCACGATTTCGGTCGGACTTCATCCGGGCAAAAACCTTTTCTGAAACTTTTTCACTGATCATCAGCCGCTTGATACCTACCGCTGCAACCTCGATACCATAACTATCCCGCGCGGACGCTACGATTTCCGACTGAATTTCTTTCTCAATCTGATTGAGTTTCACCTTATCGACATCGGTGTTTACAAAATCACTGAATGCATGACGTCCTACGACGATGTTTTGTGCATTACGCAGCAAACTCTGGAGATTGGTCCTTGCCCCCTGGGTATCACGTACTCGCTCTAAAAACTTCTGAGGTTCGGCAATGCGCCAGACAATATAGCTATTGATAATGATCGGCTCGCTGCCGGAGGTCGTCGTCTCTTCTAAGATGCCCTCAAGCAGCTGCATGCGCGAATCAAACTTATAGACTTTTTCAATGCCGATGGGTAGACGGAAACGAAAACCCGGCTCTGTAATCGTTCGAACGGGCTGGCCAAATCGGGTTACCAGTGCTGTTTCCGTCTGACGCACCTGAAAACTGCACATCGATAGCCCTAAAATCGCAACGACAACGATAATACTGATTATACCCCAAATGTTTTTCATAATCTCTGATTCCTGTCCGTTTATGATATTATGATTATCCTGAAATCTTTATTTGTTTTTTTCCAACTCAGCCCCGATATCCAACCCTTCATAAAGTGAAGAGGTTAACTTTTCCTGCAGATCTACGATATAGACTTGTGCATCCTGCGGATCGGCAGCCACGACATACTTTCGCACTTTATCGAGCGTCTCTTCCAGCATTTTCAGGCGTTCAATACGCTTATATAAGGAAGGGTTAGCTTGATAGGCTTTGAGTCGTCCCTGGAAACGCTGACCAGTAGCTTCAGCCAGAATTGCCTTTTCAAAGGCATCCGCCTCAGCCTGTCGAATCGCCTGAAAGACCTGTCCCCGCGTAGCTTCCAGCGCATCAGTAATTTCTTTCCGCATAGCCTGATCCTGCTCGGCAGTCAGCTTTGCCTTGTCTTGGGTATATCGGCTGACAAGTTCATGCAGCGAAGAAACCATCTCGGCCGACCCAGCCAGCTCCGTCAGCATTTTGTTGCGTTCAGCCATGGCGTCCAGAACCGTAGACTGCCGCGTCTGAATTGAAGCGACTACATCTTGGTAATCTTCCGCCAGCTTCGGCGGCGGATGAATCCCCTGCAGACCACAAAGGACAATCTCTACCCCTAATCCGGCCTGATCCGCAGATGCCTGTATGAGCTGTTGAAGTGTTTTTGATGCTTCGAACCTGCCGCGTCCGAGCAGGCTTTTGTCGATTGATTTCTCATCCGTTTCAATCGTTGCGCTGGCCCCAAAACGCGCCAGTTCGCGATAGCAAATCGTTTCCAGCATCCTCTTGGAATCCGTGTGGTTATAAAGGTATGCTGACACATCTTTGATCCGGTAAAGCACGGGAACATTTGCGCGAATCAGACTAACCGGAACCGTACCGCCTTGTTCAGAGTCGGAAAACGCCCCAGCCGAAGCAACCAGAAGATCATATTCTTCCTTGAAGTGTTCTTTGCCCCACAAAAGATTGTTTTCCTTTTTATCTTTCTCTTTATCCTCTTCAACAAACCCGATATTTAAACTCTGAATCAAGTCTGTGGGATACTCATAAACCTTATCAAACGGCCAAGGCCACTTAAAGGTCAGCCCGGGACCAATTTGCCTGCCGCCCATATCCGGATTGGCACTGCCAAAATGTTCGATGACCGCCATTTGACCGGGACCGATAATCACTACACAGGTCATTAGATACAGTATTGCCGAAGCGAATAAAATCAGAGGCAAAATAGCCTTGCCCAGCAATTTATAAAACCATGTCTGTGAAACCTGAAAACCAAACTGATAGTCGATCGCATTCGCAACGGAATGAAACAGACCACTGGGTTCATTAATCAGCCCCAAAAGCCTGCTGTCAACCCCTGCCTGACAATACTGCCCCGCCACACGAGGACGATAAATATCCATCAGAGTATTCAGGAGTATCTCACCGCCCAGCACAATCAGAGCCCACGGTATAACCTGCTCTAATATCGTAAGCCCCAGGGGGTACTTGTATTGGGCAAAAACCAGGGCAACAGCTGACAGCCCTGCAAAAAAAGCCGTCAACAGTAAATAGCTGCCGCCTGCCCGCAAAGGTCGCCACACCGTTTCGCTGCTCATCCCCGTTGCATACCGGCTGATCAAAAAGCTAATAAACGCAATCACAATCATCAAGATCGCACCTAATAGCGGATTAGCAATCTTCCATTCTACCAGCCCGGCAAATTTCCGAAGAATCAACAACCCCAACACAATTTCAAATAGCGCAATTGCCAGTCCGCCTATGGGCAATACCCATTTTTCGAAGAATGCCAGCCGTTTCTGGGCTTGTTCGAAAATCGATGCCCTGCCGGCCCCCCCGGTAAAGATGGTATCCTGCTGGAGCGCCTTGGAAAGCCGAGACTTATCCAGTTTTTCCTGCTCAGCCTGAGACCGATTGAAAAATTGGATCAATAACAGCAGCCAAATCAATGCCCCTGCCAGAATCTGCCAGCTAAGACCATAAATTACCCGAATCTGCCATAAACTGCCGATGAGAAAAGATGCAGCAAAAAATACCAGAGACAAACATAACCCTAATAACGCGGTATTCTGTGCCTTTTTTGAAGATATTGCCATACAAACAATTCCTAACCGTTGTGAAATTCTCTAATTTCCCAGAACTTTCTGTTGCTAATTGTGTAAAAACTATAATAATATCCAGACAAAAAGCACTCAGGAACCTAAAAACAAAAAAAGTATAACAGGATTCTTTCGATACGTTAAGTAGAATTTATGAAAAATTTATTAACAACTCTATATAGTATCGCCAAAAACACGTTTATTGAAACTATTCGTCAGCCGGTCTACACAGTTATTGTCATTGTTGCCGTTCTGCTTTACATGCTCGCTCCCTCAATCACCATGTACACCCTCGATGAAGATGTCAAACTGCTTCGGGAATTGGGGTTATCTACGCTCTTTTTAGCGGGTTTGTTCATTGCTGTTTTTAGCGCCACTGGTGCGGTTACTGAGGAAATCGAGTCCAAAACCATCACCACAGTCTTATCCAAACCCGTCCCAAGACCCATCTTTATCATTGGCAAATTCGCCGGCGTAGCCGGAGCGGTGACCATTGCTCACTACCTGCTCACAGCAACGTATCTATTGGTCGCCCGTTTCGGGGTCTTGGAGACTGCAAGCGACGAACCTGATATGCCCGTGGTTACGACCGCAATAGCTATTATCACCCTAAGTCTTTCCATAAGTGCATTCTTAAACTATAGTTACGACTGGCATTTCTCGGCATCTGCAATACTAACCGCATCCGCTTTGTCGATTTTTGGACTCTTGTTTTTGGTGTTTACAGACAAAGAATGGAATTTGGGTTCTCTTGCCAACTGCTTTAATTTGTTTGACATTTATGCCAGCCTGCTTTTGTTATTCGGTATTCTGATCTTGGTTGCATTGGCCGTACTGTTTTCATGTCGCTTTAATGTGGTTTTGACCCTGACTTTTTGCGTTGTCGTCTTCCTGCTGGGCTTAATCAGCGACTGGGTTGCCAGTCAGTATGCCGCCAAATACCTCTGGGCACAAATCTATAGTGCCCTTTTGCCCAATATGCAGATATTCTGGGTCAGTGATGCCATATATGAGACCGGCTCGGTACCGGCCGCATATCTGCTTCGAGGTTTATCCTATTCTGCATGCTATACAGCCGGAATCTTGGCCTTATCCGCCGCCCTATTCCAGCGCAGGCAAGTTGGGTAATCTATCTTTACAACTCGATAACCAGTGCGGTTTCGTCACAGTGGTCCTGCTTGGGACACAAAGCGCAGTCGCTCCAGACTTTCATCGGAAAAGCCCCTTTTTCGGCTCGCAAAAAACCCGCTTTTTCAAAAAATTCAGGAACAAGGGTTAGAGTAAAGACTTTCTTGATACCGAGCAGCCGGGCATCATCCAGGCATGAATGCACCAGCGCCTTGCCTGTCCCTTTACCGAAATAATCCTGATTGACCGCCAAAGACTTTATCTCTGCTAAATCCGACCAGATCACCTTCAATGCACAGCATCCGATCACCTTGCCTTGATCTTCTGCGACTTTGAATATCTGCAGGTTTTCATAAATATCTGCCATCGACCGGAACAACATCTTGTCCAGTTCCGCATAGGCGCTGATTAAGGCGTGGATTGCCGGCACATCCCCAACTTTGGCTTTGCGCATTGTCATTCATCTATCCCCAAAAAGACCTGCGGATCAAGCCGCAGGCTCGGGTGCGTTTTCAGTTTCAGTTCCGGCTGGTTGATTTGGATCAGCAGGAGCCGGGATGTCTTCAATCAATTCAGACAGGGGTTTAGTCAGATTTTTGGCCTTATAGTCCGGTATTACATACAGCCAGTTGGCCGTCTTTTTGGCAAACGCTTCAACTGCATCGCGAGCAAGCAGTTTGGCCTCTTTTTCCTTTAACTGTTCCTGAGACTCAACCTCTTTTTCTTTCATTACAGCTGTTTTATCCATAAATTCAGCCGTAATATCCAGATATGTCTTGCCATCTTTTTTCGCCAATTTCAGAGTATAAACCGTGGTATCACTCAGCTTGCAGATAAAGCTGTGATCAAACTTGAGCACCTCAAACTTTGCTTTTGATACGACATCCTCGAAATTCAGTCCGCTCAGCGCCGTAAAGACTGACCGATAGTCCGTACCCTTAAATTGTTTACCTTCAGGCATGACCGCCAATGTGACCACATCGCCTTCGTTCTCACCTTTTAGCGTATACTTCACATCGTTGGGGTCCGTAACCGTAACTTCCACGATCTTCTTGGCGTCGGCCTGAACAAGCTGGGTATCAATATAGTTGACCGGCTGAGCATTAATCCACGGTGCCTGGAGAATCAGATAGGTCTTGTCCGATGAGATCAGACGGGCATATGCCTCCTGCGACTCAGCTTGATTTTCCGAGATAATTACGCCTGTCAGTGGCTTGCTCTCCGCATCATAGAAGGTGACCACGGTTTTTGCGGTTTCTTCGGTAACCCCCAAATCAGCATGATTGGCTTTGTCGGATGTCCATTCTTCAGCGGTGCGAATATCCAGACAGGAATTAACCAATTCATTAACCTTTCGCAGGCTGGCCGGATAGTTATCTTTCTCAACCACCACAAAACGACCATCCTGCTTGGTTAAAGTTACTTTCTGAGTACCTTTACTACCGCTGACAGTAATCTTGCTGACAGCATCTACATCCAAGCCCCCAATCAGGGGACCAATCACCAGGTTGGTTTTGCTGCCGACCTCGCTGATTCGATTGACCCAAATGGCCGCAACTGCAGAAATAATCGCTATAACACCTAATATCACAAGTTTTTTATTACTCATTGTGGTTCTCCTGTACTCATAACAAAGCTGATCATATTAAGCATCACTGGCATGGCTGACATAATGACGACGCATAAAGCTGCGGCGCAGCCCCAAGACAATTGCAATCAACAGAATAATCGCAGGCCCGGGCAGCGTACAGTAATTCTTCAGCTTATTGCCAAGGGCTTCGATACTCTTGACTTTCTGCATTTTAACATCGCGAAGTTCTTTTTCTTTTTCACGAAGCTTCAGCTCGATATTTCGTTTTTCATCGATAATAGTCTTGCTGATCATCTCATCTTCTTTTTGATCCAGTGCCGAAAGCTTTTGATTCAGCTCCTGTTCAAAGCCTTTGATCTGAGCCATAATTTCAGCTTCTTTATCCGCAGTTTTGGCTTCAGCCTCCGCTTCAATCTTATCAACCTTAGTAAACGGCCTGCTGTATTGGCCGCGGGAACGTACCGCCATCAGAGCCGTAGAACCAGATAACTGGTCGATCATATTCAGCAGCATATTGCTGTTGTCGCCAACGACAGCCATCCCAAACATCGTCTGCTGGTATGCGGCAAAGTCGCTGATGATATCCACGTCGGCAAACACCGCCACCGCAGATGAATCTCTGGACTCGGTTAACCCGGTCAGAGTTCTTTGGGTTGTCTTTTCAATTTTTTCACCCGGCTTGTTAGGATCAGGAACCTCGGTTTTTTCATCTATCTGAACACCGCCCGGGAATGCAGATTTAAATTTACCGGTTACCATATACCCCATCACAATGGCTTTATCGCCATCACGGAATTTCCGCAGAAAAGATGCATAATCCGGATTCATCAGCTCGTAAATGCCGCTGACGCCCCAGGTATTCCCTTTATTTGTTGTTGAAATCAGAGGTGTATAGACATATTTTGATGCAGGATCATTCGCATCGACAGTAACTTTATTCAGCACTCCCGGGAACATCGTACTGACTTCATTGAGCATCGCCGTCGCCGGAGAATCCGCACTAAAGCACCCCGCCTCCGAGGTCAGCTTCATAATCCCAAGAACTTTCATCGGACGCTCATCCCGCCGAATAGAGCCGGTAACAGCCAGTCTAAGATCGCCTGCAAAAGTCATCTCAGGCATCTCCAGTCCCCATGCCTTGAGCAATTTTGGCATATTCGACGCGGTATTCGGCATTTGCCCCATCTGCATCTGCTGGGGATCCGGCCGGTCGGCAACACTGTGCGGATCCACGAACACGATCGCCCTGCCGCCGCTAAGGACATATTGATCGATAGCGAACTGCGTCTTTTCCGACAGATCTTTTGGCTGAATCACCAGAAGCATATCGATATCTTTGATTTCATTTACATCGGCCGGTATCGAGGAGACATCGTACTTTTCCTTGAGCTGCTGGACAATGCCCCACGCAGGCTTGGGCTGCTGGCCCTGCATACGCATCATATAAGCCATATAACCGGATGCTTCATCTCCCATTACC
>JBHJNC010000079.1:0-4238 GCA_048497675.1 Gimesia maris | reverse complement strand
CTGACCAGTTGGCCAGAGCAGGGATAAAACGGTGCATCTCTCCATAGAGATTGATTTTCTCGATAATCTCCCTTCGATAGGCTTTTAGAGAGCAGCCGTAATCATGCAGATATACACCCGTCATTCTGGCAATCAGCCAGTTGGCGATCATTGATGGAATTTTACGGGTGATTGTTTTATCTTTGCGGTTTTTGCGCCAGCCGCTGACAATATCGTATCCCTCCTTGACTTTCGCAGCCAGAGTTGGAATATCCACAGGATCATTCTGGCCATCAGCGTCTACCGGCACAATAATATCCCCTTTGGCATAATCGAAGCCAGCACTAATCGCGGCTGTCTGACCAAAATTTCGGCGGAAATGAATAATCTTGACCCGGGGGTCGCGGGAATGAATGCCGGTTAAAATCCTGCCGCTGTGATCGATACTGCCGTCGTTGATGAAGATAATTTCAAATGAAAACCTGTCCTGCAGCGCACAGACAACCTGGCTGTAAATAGTCTCTAAGAAATCCTGTTCATTATACACAGGAATAATGACGGAAATATCCACTTTATCTGCCATGGCAACCCCGCTTTTGCATAAGGGCAACTCAGCTTATCATGTCAAGCACGCACAAAATCAATCGATGCTCAATCAACGGCCAAAATACACCCGGATAATATCATTAAACGTCACATACACAAATACACTCAGCAGCAGCACCAGCCCGACCCAGGTAATAATCTCCTGAACCTTGACGCTGAGCGGCGCGCCGCGGAATTTCTCGATAATCAGCAGCACAATTACCCCGCCGTCTACAATCGGCAGCGGCAGCAGATTCATCACCACCAGACACGCGCTGACCAGCCCGAGGAAATTAAGCAAATCCAGAATCCCCTGCCCGGCCATTTTGTAGCTGATTGAGAAAATCCCCACCGGGCCGGAAAGCGAAGACCCCGGCACACTCCCGCTGAATAAGCCAATCAGTGTCATCACCGACTGCATAATATACTGCTTGGTCCGTTTAACGCCCCATACAATCGCCTGAACCGGATTTTTCGCCTGAAATTTTTCACGCAGCATTTCAAACGGAGCCGGATTAAGCATATCGCTCTTGACATGCAAGGCATCCTGCTGCGGGACATCCAGTGCGGTCCCGCCGGCGTCCTGACCCTTGCGGTAGTCAATACTGACCCGCTGGCCGCTATTGGCACGGATAATGCGAATCACATCATAAAAGCTGGCCACCGGCTCGCCATCGACCGCGGTAATCACGGAACCTGCCGGAATCTGCAAGGCGCTGGGGCCTGTCGTCAGATCCAGCGTGCAGGACACAACGGGGTGTTCCATATCCAGCTCAATAATCACACCCAGAGTAACACGTCCCTTATCACCGTTACGGGCCTTCGGATAGGTCGATATCAAACGCTCAACAAGCTGGCCATCGGGACCTTGCCGAAGCACCGTTATCGGCAGTTTTTTATCCTTAAAGGCTTCAATCTGCTCCCGCAAATCTTTATAGGTCGGGTTCAATATCTCGCCGACCTTAATCAGAATATCACCTTTCCTGAGTCCCTCAGCATCATCAGGTTTGGCATCCGCTTTTTTGTCCGGCACATTCAATGCCTCATGTACTTTCATCCGCGGCACCATCGAATAAATATGGGCCAAATCAAACTCGTTGCTGAAATTCGGCATCTGGGCCGGACAGAACAGCGGCATTTGCACCGCTGCCGTGGTCGCTTCCGAACCGGCTGGGTACGCTCGCGAGACGGTCAGCTCGACAGAGGCCGCAAGCGAAGAAGCTATCGCCGCCTCAAACTGCCAGGGCTGGGTAATCGGCTTGCCATTGACAGCGGTAACAATATCGCCGGGGCGGAGTCCGCTTTTTTCAAAGAGCAGATTAACATCATTCTGATCCTTAATGTCAGGACTGATCCGCAGGGTTGTCGGCTGAGATATCCCAAATGCACGGATGTCGGTTGTGTCGTTCACTGGCTTGGCAGCCGCAACCTGAACATCCATCGCCGGTGCGCCGGACCGCTCGATTTTCATCGCCACACCCCGGTCTTTATCCGAGAGAGCCGCCGAAAGGATGATCGTCGTAAAATCGATGAATTTCTCGCCTTCAATCTCGACGATCCGGTCGCCGGCCTTAAGCCCCGCAACCGCCGCCGGTGAATCCGGAATCACCTCGCCGACTACCGCAGGCATCAGCTCCAGCCCGTGCATAAACAGCGCCATATACAAAACCATCGCGCCGATTGCATTGAATACCACGCCGCCGGCAACAACAACAATTCGTTTCCAGATGGGTTTATTCAGATACGAACGAGGGTCGTCAGTTTTCTCTACCGCCCCCGAATCCGACTGTCCCAGCATCTTGACATACCCGCCGAAAGGAACAGCCCCAATGCAATACTCGGTATCACTGTCGCCTTGCTCCTGAGGTTCCGCGGAATCCGATTTCGGCAGAAAGCGTACACGCATACCGCTTTTTAATTTCCGAAAGCTCAGCAGGATCGGGGGGAACCCTATCGCAAAGGCTTCAACCTTAATCCCGCACAGCTTGGCCAGCAGAAAATGACCCAGTTCATGAATGAAAATGATGGCCCCGAAACCGACGACCACTAAAAATATTTTCCAGGCGGCCGCAGGATTCTGCGCTGCCAGGTAAACGATACCGGCAAGAATCACCAAGATCATCAATCCGTTGAACAAGGCGTCATTTCTGCCCCCGCGCGGCGATTCGGGACTTTGAGCGGTTAATTCCTGTTGTGACGTCGTTTTTGCGTTGTCCATGCAATCCTCTCGAAAAAAGCCTTCGCTGACAGTTAAACAGTCAGACTATGGCGTGTATTTAATATGCGCACTACTTCAGTTCTGGCCCACCGGTCGGCATCCATTAGTTCTTCTAAACTCCCGCCCTGCCGTACCGTATGAACCCCAAGACAGTGTTCCACCACATCGATAATGGTGCCCAGCCGGATCCGTCCGGTCAGGAATTGTTCAACGGCCGCTTCATTGGCCGCATTAAAGACCGCCGGAGCGGTTCCGCCAACCCGGGCGGCTTCTAATCCCAAATCCAGCGACCGAAAGATCGACCGGTTAGGCGTTTCAAATGTCAGGCGCCCCAGATGCGCCAAATCCAGCCCCTTGGCAATGCCCGCGACCCGCTTCGGATACGTCAGGGCATACTGAATCGGCGTCTTCATATCGGGCGTTCCGAGCTGAGCAATCACCGAACCATCAACATATTCCACCATGGAGTGAACGATGGATTCGGGATGAACCAGCACATCCACCTTATCGACTCCGACCTCGAATAAACGAACCGCCTCAATGACCTCCAAGGCCTTGTTCATCATCGTCGCTGAATCGACCGTAATTTTCGGCCCCATCGACCACGTTGGGTGTGCCAGCGCCTGTTCCTTCGTTGCATTGACAAACGTTTCAGCCGTCGCCCTCCGGAAAGGCCCGCCCGACGCCGTCAGAATAATCTTCTTCACTTCGTCGCGCCGACCTGCCTGAAGCGATTGAAATACGGCCGAATGCTCGCTATCGACCGGCAAAACCGTTGCGCCATACCGGCGGGCGGTATCCATCAAAATTTGACCGGCAACCACCAGCGGTTCTTTATTCGCGATAGCAAGAACCTTTCCTGCCTTCGCTGCAGCCATCACCGCAGGAAGTCCAGCAGCACCTACCACGCCGAACAGGACAATATCCACTTCGGGCATACCGGCGATTTCAATCAGGGCCTTGGAACCGGATAATACCGGCCCACTGAATCCTTTGGCCAATCGCTGCACCGCATCGGTACCGGCCGAATTGGTTAATCCGATCAAGGAAGGCTTATATTTGGCCGCCTGTTCGGCAAGCTTGTCCGCCTGGTTATGAGCCGTCAATGCAAAGACCTCATAACCCGGCCCTAATGCATCAATCACATCCAGAGCACTTTGGCCTATGGACCCAGTCGAACCTAAAATGGCAATTTTCTTACTCATTTTTCCTATATACTATATATACACAAAAAGTTAAGTATCCCAGAAAACCGCTTGCTGTCAAGCACCAAGTCACGATTGACTGCGAGTCGAATTCAGCTATTTCACGATACCCAAATCAGCCCAAAATCAAGGCTTTCCCAAGTAAAAACTCATCGTACGCTATTTTCCTTCTTTGTTTTTGTGCTATTTTTCACAACATAATAAGCTCTTGCATACTTCTTGTACTATTAATGCACATTTTATGATATAAT
>JBHJNC010000078.1:0-3354 GCA_048497675.1 Gimesia maris | reverse complement strand
GGCAGTCTTATTCTAATTCCTATTGACTACCAACTAATGACTAACGACTATTGTTTAATGGCTATTCTTGTGATCTTTGAGGATTTTTTCATCCTGGGCCAACTTCATATCAGACTCGGTCATCATCCGGGCCAGCTGCTTAAAGTCCACCTTCGGCTGCCAATTTAAAACCTTGCGGGCCTTTGAGGCATCACCCAGCAGCAAATCGACCTCGGTCGGCCGAAAATACCGCGGGTCGATCTCAACATACTTCGTCCAGTCCAGCTGAAGATGGCCAAAGACCTCGTCGAGAAACTGACGCACTGAATAGGTCTTACCGGTGGCAATCACAAAATCATCGGGCTTCTCCGCCTGCAGCATCAGCCACATCGCCTCGACATAATCGCCGGCAAAGCCCCAGTCACGCTTGGCATCGAGATTGCCCAAAAAGAGCTTGTCCTGCAGGCCCAGCTTAATCCGTGTCGCGGCCCGGGTAATCTTGCGTGTGACAAAGGTCTCGCCGCGGCGAGGGGACTCGTGATTGAACAAAATCCCATTGCAGGCGAAAATATTATACGCCTCGCGGTAGTTGACCGTCTGCCAGAAACTATACACCTTGGCACAGCCGTAGGGACTGCGAGGATAAAACGGCGTTGCCTCCGTCTGCGGCGTCTCAAGCACTTTGCCGTACATCTCGGAACTGGAGGCCTGATAGAACCGCGGCGGCTTTTTCATCATCCGCACCGCTTCGAGCAAACGCAGCGTACCCAAGGCATCGGTATTGACCGTATAAACCGGCTGATCGAAACTAACCCGGACGTGGCTTTGAGCACCGAGATTATAGACCTCGTCCGGCTGGACATCGTTGAGAATGGTGGACAGATTGCCGCCATCGGTCAGGTCGCCATAGATGAGCTTGAGCGGCGGCTGCTTGTGCGGATCCTGATAGAGATGGTCAATCCGCTCGGTACCGAAGGTCGAACTGCGGCGGATAATGCCATAGACTTCATAGCCTTTGGCCAATAATAATTCAGTTAAATACGAACCGTCCTGGCCGGTGATGCCGGTGATAAGAGCTTTTTTCATTCGTTAGATTCCAGATTACAGATTACAGATGGCAGATGGCAGATTCAAGAACATAAGAACTCAAGAACGGCTGTGTTTGAATTCAAGGATTTTTTTAAATTATTTTTGGAGTCCATACCATTTGATTCCTAACCATCGTATTGAGAATAATAAGGAGTTTACGCATACACGCCGTCATAACGACCTTAAACGGTTTCCCCGCATGCGTCAGACGCTGTGCCATTGCCCGGATGACCGGATTGCAGCGTCGGGCAGTCAGTGCGGCCATGTACAAGACATTGCGTACCTCTTTTCTGCCGCCCCAGACATGGGCTTTTCCGGCCGATTTTCCCGAGGCGTGGGTCCACGGCGCCAGCCCAGCCATAGAAGCGATTTCCTGACGGTTCAGGTGTCCCAATTCCGGCAAATGGGACAGCAGCATCGCCGAGGTCTGTGGGCCGACTCCAGGGGTGCTTTGGATAATGTCATCTTTGGCCTTAAAGTCATCATCCGATTCGATATAATCCCGGATCAACCGTTCGATTTCGGCAATCTGAAAATTGAGGGTTTTGATCATTTTGGTAATACTTTTTCTGACCTGACGATGGACTATCATCTGCATCCGGTTGTTTTCCTGGGTTCGCAGGTCGCTCAGTTGACGGCGGCGAGTAACCAATTCAGCCAATTCGGCGGTTTTGGCTTTAAATTGAGGTCGGACGGTCGGACGAACGATCTGCGCAAAGGCGGCCAGGATCCCCGCATCAATCGGGTCGGTTTTAGCCAACTGTCCCATCCCCCTGGCAAAATCACGGACTTGCCGGGGATTGGCGACGACCACCGGCAGCGCGGCAGACACCAGTTCGGCGGTCACGGGACGTTCATACCCGCCGGTGGCTTCCAGTACAATCAGGCCAACGGCGTGTTTGCCAAGAATCTGGCACAGATGCCGATGGCCTTGCGGGGTGTTCGGCAGAGTGGTGTTGATCAGGTCTGGGCGACAGGCTACATGCAGCGTATCTTTTCCAACATCGACACCGACATAAATAGGTTCAGACATGGTTATTTCCCTTGTTTGCAAATGCGAGCTCGCAAGACGCCGGCGGCTCCAACGGCTGTTCGGGCTGATCCCACGGCGGCGACAAGGATCCAGTTCTTGAACGGCCTTAAAGACCCTCCCAGGATCGATCTCTTGTCGCCCGTTGGTGCCGGCTCGGCTCGCTGCGCTACGCGTTGTGCGGGGCTTCGCTCCGCTTGCCTCGCCACCACCAACTTCACCAATGAGACTACTTTTAACCATGGATGTCAATATACAAACCCAAGAATATAGGTATGTAGGCATGTAGGTATATTGGAATATAGGAAATAAGGGTGGATGACATTATGGCACAAGTGGGGTTTCGGATTCGGATGCTGCGCGAGGCTCGCGGGCTCAGTCAAGAAAAGCTGGCACAGAATATCAAACATCAAAATGCAAACATCAAAATGACAGAGTAAAGAGAAGTCAGGAGCCAGAAGTCAGATTTCAGATGTGGAATTTTGCTGATTTTAAGACCCCCTCCCCGCTGCGCGGTACTCCCCCTTGAAAAGCGGGGAGAGCTTATAGAATAAAAATTTCCGCCAATGCTACCTATAAGTAGTCGATCTTTTTTGTCTTTTTGTCAGAATGCGCTATATATGCTGTCGAAAGTTTTATCGGTTTTGGCAAAATGCTATTTATAGTCTGTCGAAAACGGTCGGGCGGGCAGGTATATAGGTATGCAGGTATGGATGATATTACGGTACAAGTGGGATTTAGGATTCGGGTGCTGCGCGAGGCACGCGGGCTCAGTCAAGAAAAGCTGGCGGAGCTTTCGGGCTTGCATCGGGTCTATGTCGGGCAGGTGGAACGCGGGGAAAAGTGCCCAACCCTTATCACGCTGGATAAAATTGCGGGGGCGATGGGGGTGGAGGTTCATGAATTGCTCAAAAAATAGCAAAATGCTGGCTGAAAGCAGGAATACCGCAAGCGGTATGACCTACAAAACCCCTCCGACCTGCGGCCACCTCCCCTTGAAAAGGGGAGGAGTTTTTTCGGGGAGGGGCTGCTTTCCGGCGGTTTCCACCGCCGGTTATTTTATATCATCCCTTCGGGATTCAATACCAATATATCAGAAAATTTTACTTTCCAAAAGTCCTGAAAATGGGTATGTTATTGCGATCTATTGTCAGGAGCAACGATGAAACAACATGAGGCGGTTATAGCGGCATTGGAGACGCTGGGAGGCTACGCCACGCTGAGTGAACTTTACCAGAAGGCATTGGCTATGTCCC
>JBHJNC010000077.1:0-11714 GCA_048497675.1 Gimesia maris | reverse complement strand
AGTGTACTTGCGGCGATATGCCTCTGCAATATACCACAGCTTATCCCAGTAATTCTTCCGCAGCCGTTCCTGAAGCTGGTCATCTGTAAGGTCCGGCTTAATGTGACGGGCATCCAAAGAATAGCGGTCGATTTCAAGTGAGCGGATAGCCTTCTGGAAAGACTCTTTGAAAGTCCGACCGATGGACATCGCCTCCCCGACCGACTTCATCTGTACAGTCAGTTCCGGACTGGTGGCGGGGAATTTTTCAAAGGTAAACCGCGGCCATTTGACAACGACATAGTCAATCGTCGGCTCAAAGCAGGCCGGTGTTTTCTTGGTGATATCATTTGGAATCTCATCAAGCGTATACCCCACCGCCAGCAGTGAAGCAATTTTGGCAATCGGGAACCCAGTCGCCTTAGACGCCAACGCCGAACTGCGGGAAACGCGAGGATTCATCTCGATAACATAAAGCTTGCCGTTTTTGGGGTTGACCGCAAACTGAATATTCGAACCACCCGTTTCCACGCCGATGGCACGGATAATTTTCAAGGCCGCATCACGCATAATCTGATATTCTTTGTCCGTCAGCGTCTGAGCGGGAGCGACGGTGATGCTGTCACCGGTATGAATCCCCATCGGGTCAAGATTTTCGATCGAACAGACAATGACCACATTATCTTTGCGGTCACGCATCACTTCCAGTTCGTATTCTTTCCATCCTACCACAGATTCTTCAACAAGAACCTGACTGCGCGGACTCATATCCAGGCCCCATCTGACCATACGCTTATATTCGTCGATATTGTAGGCGACATTGCCTCCCATACCGCCCAGAGTATAAGATGGCCGGATAATCAGCGGAAAGCCGATCTGATCCATCACTTTCATCGCCTCGTCCATATTATGAACATAGCCGCTCTTCGGGACTTCCAGGCCGATATCCTGGATAATTTGCTTGAAACGGTCACGTTCTTCGGCCCGTTTGATGGCTTTTAAATCCGCCCCCAACAGTTTGACTTTGTATTTCTTCAGCACACCCGACTCGGCCAGAGCAACGGCTGTGTTTAAACCTGTTTGTCCACCCAAAGTGGGCAACAGACTATCAGGACGTTCTTTCTCGATAATTTTGGCGACCATTTCCGGGGTAATCGGCTCAATATAGGTCTTATCTGCCAGCTCAGGATCGGTCATAATCGTGGCCGGATTACTGTTGACCAGAACAACCTGATACCCTTCCTTGCGAAGGACTTTACAGGCCTGAGCGCCGGAGTAGTCAAACTCGCAGGCCTGGCCGATCACAATAGGGCCTGAACCAATAATTAATATTTTCTTTATGTCTTTTCGCTTGGGCATAAACGTCTTTCTATTTATACAATTTCTTTATGATACTCTTGAAGCGGCTTTACAGTTCGCTGCTGTTGCTTGCAGGCTAAAATCCCCTTGGCTGCGGCGAGAGCAGCAGCGGTAGTTGTAATATACGGCAATTTATACTTAATGGCCGTCTTGCGAATATAGGAATCGTCATGACTGCCCAGTTTGCCGCTGGGCGTATTGATAACCAATTTGATTTGGCCATTCATAATCGCATCGGTAACGTTGGGGCGACCCTCATGAAGCTTGAGGATTTTTTCCGCCGAAATACCATTTTGAGACAGGTATCGACAGGTCCCTTCGGTAGCAACAATTTTAAGGCCGGCCTGACAGAGCAGTCGCGCGGTTTCCAGAATATTGGTCTTGTCCGGCTGGGCAATCGAAAGCAGAACGACACCTTCGGTCGGCAGGAACTGTTGTGCCGCTTCCTGGGCCTTATAAAATGCCAAGCCGGCGGAATCAGCCATTCCCAGTACTTCTCCGGTCGAACGCATTTCGGGACCGAGTACCGGATCGACTTCCGGGAACATATTGAAGGGAAAGACCGCTTCCTTGACGCCGTAATGCGGGATTCTTTTGTGAGCCAGTTTCAAGTCCGACAATTTCTTGCCAAGCATCAACTGAACCGCTGCGCGAACCATTTGGATATCGCAGACTTTTGAGACCAGCGGCACGGTACGAGAAGCACGCGGGTTGGCTTCCAGAATATAGACCTTGTCTTCAGCGATGGCATATTGAATGTTAATCAGACCGCAAACCTTTAATTCTATCGCAATCTTTTTGGTATATTCCTCGATGGTCTTAAGATGCTTATCGGAAATTGACACCGGAGGCAAAACACATGCTGAGTCGCCAGAATGGATACCGGCCAACTCAATATGCTCCATAATTGCAGGAATAAACGCATCTTTGCCATCAGAAATGGCATCCGCTTCGACCTCAAGGGCATTTTCGAGGAACTTATCGATCAAAATCGGACGATCCGGCGAAACATCAACCGCAGCATTGACATACCGGGTCAACATCTGTTCGTCGTACACCACTTCCATACCACGTCCGCCAAGCACATAAGAGGGTCGAACCATTAACGGATAGCCAATCTGGCCGGCAATTGCGAGAGCATCTTGAAGATTGCTTGCCATTCCAGATGCCGGCTGGGGGATATTCAATCTCTCAATTACCTTGCGGAAACGGTCTCGGTCTTCGGCCAAATCAATCGACTCGGTAGAAGTACCAAGTATTTTTACACCGGCTTGCTCGAGCTCTCTGCAGATATTGAGCGGGGTTTGCCCCCCAAGCTGTACGATCACCCCTTCGGGTTTTTCTTTGTTGTAAATCTGCAGCACATCTTCAACCGTCAGCGGCTCAAAATAGAGCTTGTCAGACGTGTCGTAGTCGGTCGAAACCGTTTCGGGGTTGCAGTTGACCATAATGGTTTCAAACCCCATATCGCGCAGTGCAAACGCAGCATGAACACAGCAATAGTCAAACTCAATGCCCTGCCCGATGCGGTTAGGACCACCGCCCAAGACCATCACTTTCCTGCGGGTACTTACACCGACTTTGTCGACAGCGTTATATGTCGAATAGTAATAGGCGGCATTTTCGACGCCGCTTACCGGAACAGGTTCCCATGCTTCGGCAATACCGGCAGCAAGACGTTTCTGACGAATTTCCTTTTCGGACAGACCCAGGATTTGAGCCAAATATCGATCGGAAAAGCCATCTTTTTTGGCCTGAATCAGGAGCTTATCCGGCAAGGGTTTATTTTTATACTTGAGGATTTCCTGTTCCAGATCAACCAGTTCTTTCATCTGCTGAATAAACCAGGACTTGATATATGTTTTGCGATGCAGGTCTTCGACATTAGCACCTTTGCGAAGGGCTTCGTACATCACAAACTGGCGCATACTCGTGGGAGCAACCAGCATCGCCATCAGTTCATCCAGCGATTTCGTGTTGAGGTCTTTGACAAAACCAAGGCCATACCGGCTGTTTTCCAGCGAGCGAATCGCTTTTTGAAATGCTTCCTTGTAGTTCTTGCCGATGCTCATCACTTCGCCAACGGCGCGCATCTGTGTACCGAGCTGATCTTTGATGCCTTTGAATTTTTCAAACGCCCAGCGAGCAAACTTGATCACGACATAATCACCCGATGGGGTATATTTCTCAAGCGTGCCATCTCGCCAATAAGGAATCTCATCAAGCGTTAAACCGGCAGCCAGCATTGACGAGACCATTGCAATCGGAAAGCCTGTTGCCTTGGACGCCAGAGCCGAAGAACGCGAAGTGCGGGGATTAATCTCAATGACTACCACCCTGTCGGTTTTGGGGTCGTGAGCAAACTGCACATTCGTTCCGCCAATAACTCCAATAGCGTCAACAATGGCATAGGAATAGTCCTGAAGTTTTTTCTGGAGCTTTGCGTCAATCGTCAGCATTGGAGCGGCGCAAAATGAATCGCCGGTGTGAACACCCATTGCATCGATGTTTTCGATGAAGCAGACCGTGATTTTCTGTCCTTTGGTATCGCGAACGACCTCTAATTCCAGTTCCTCCCACCCCTCAACAGATTCTTCTATCAAGACTTGCTTAACAATACTGGCCGAAAGCCCGCGGCTAACGATGGTACGGAATTCATCCATATTATAAACCAAGCCGCCACCGGTGCCGCCCATCGTGTATGCGGGGCGAATTACGCACGGTAAGCCAATCCTTTTAACCACATCTTCGGCCTGCTCTAAGTTATAAATGATTTCACTTCTTGGGGTTTCGATGCCCAGCGACGCCATTGTATCTTTGAATATCTGGCGGTCTTCGCCGCGTTCAATCGCATCCTGTTTAACACCGATGATTTGTACGCCGTATTTTTCCAGGATGCCTTTTTGGGCCAACTCAGAAGACAGATTTAAGCCTGTCTGACCACCCAAATTCGGCAGCAGCGCATCGGGCCTTTCTTTGGCGATAATTTTTTCCAGTGAATTGGTGTTCAACGGCTCGATATACGTTTTATCTGCCATTTCCGGATCAGTCATAATCGTCGCGGGATTGGAATTGACAAGCACAATTTGGTAACCAAGTTTGCGCAGTGCTTTACAGGCCTGTGTACCGGAATAATCAAACTCACAGGCTTGACCGATAATAATCGGGCCAGACCCGATAATCAGAATTTTGTTGATGTCTTTACGTTTTGGCATTGTTGGTACTCCTCATAAAAATAATTATGAACCGGCTCCCTTGTTGGGACAGGCCGGAATATATTTATTAGTTATCGGCATCCGGCGATCCTTACCGAATGCTCGCGGCGTAATTTTAACTCCGGGCGGAGACTGTCTTCGTTTGTACTCGGCCAGATCCACCATACGAAAAACGCGTTTGACAACATGCTCAGAAAAACCCTCGGCAATCAATTTTGAAGGTGACTTTTCCTGTTCAATATAACCTTGCAGAATTCTATCCAAAACATCATATTCCGGAAGCGAATCACTGTCTTTCTGGTTGTCCCTCAATTCGGCAGTCGGAACACGATCGATTATACTCTGCGGTATTCGTTCGCTTAGGGCAACCCGATTTACATAATCACTCAACTGATACACCAGCGTTTTGGGGACATCTTTAATGACCGCAAAACCTCCGGCCATATCGCCATACAGGGTACAGTAACCAACGGCTGTTTCACTTTTATTGCCGGTTGTTAACACCAGCCAGCCCTTTTGATTCGACAAAGACATCATCATGCTTCCTCGAATGCGGGCTTGCAGATTTTCATAAGCCAACCCCTTTTCATCCCAGCTCGGAACGGCTGACAGGGTTGAACTGAATTCCTTTAGCACTTTTTCAATCGGCAGGCTATAAAACTCAATGCCCAGATTTTCTGCTAATCTTTTTGCATCATCGCGAGTTTCAGCGAGATTAAACCGCGAAGGCATTGTAATACCGATAACATTTTCAGAACCTAATGCATCAACTGCAATAGCCGCAGTCAGCGCCGAATCGATGCCGCCACTTAAACCAATAACTGCTTTTTGGAATCCATTTTTACGGACATAGTCGCGGGTTCCAGTCACCAGCGCCTGATAGACTTCCACAACAGTGTCATCTTCAGGCAAATGAACTGCATCATTAACCTTAATCGCTATCTTGTGATCTGCTTTTGACAGATCCGCATATAGAATATCATCTTCAAACAATTTCGCCTGAGCCAGTATCCTGCCGGTATGCTCTGCAATCAAACTTCGACCGTCAAAGACCAACTCATCCTGTCCGCCGACCAGATTGCAGTAAAAAACCGGTGTTTTAAATTGTCTGGCACAAGCCCCAACAATCTCATGCCGCTGAGCAATTTTTCCGGCATGGAAAGGCGAGGCCGAGATGTTAACGACCGCGTCAAACTGCCGGTTCCCCAAGAACTTCTCAAGCCAATCGGGACTCCAGATATCTTCGCAGATTGTCAGAGCAAATTTGAGCCCTTTGTATTCAAATACGACGGGCTCGAATCCGGCCATAAAATATCTTTTTTCATCAAAAACACCGTAATTCGGCAACAGACCTTTTCGATAAACAGCGGCAACTTTTCCACCCTGAATAACCGCCATCGAATTGTAAAGATCCTCGCCCTGCCGTTCCGCAAAGCCAACCATAAGCACGGAATTAGTCCAGCCGATAGCCAGAGAATTTAAGGCGGTGTCTGTATCATCTAAAAACTGAGGACGCAGCAGCAGATCCTCCGGAGGGTAACCACAAAGACACATCTCAGGGAAAATAATAATCTCGGCGTTCTCGGATTCCGCTTTTTCAGCATATCGGCGAACCAATGCTGCATTGCCGGTGAGATCTCCCACCGCAGCATTATACTGCACCAGCGCTATCCGTATCGCCATCTTCTATTCCCTAAAGAAACTATCGTTTGCTCTTAAACCAATTATCTATAGCCTGAGCAGCCTTTCGTCCGCTGTCAATTGCACGAACAACCAACGAAGCGCCACTAACGGCATCGCCGGCGGCAAACACCATCGGTACATTCGTTTGACCGTTGGCGGTTTTGATGTTTCCGCGGCTGTCTAATTCGAGCTTCAAATCTGTAATCAGCTTGTTGTGTTCCACATGAACAAAACCCATCGCCAGCAAAACCAGCTCCGCCTTGATTACCGATTCAGAGCCGGGTACTTCAGTCATGACCCATTGACCATTCTGCTGTTTCCAGTCCACGGTACAAACATGAACCTCTTTGACACCTGAGCCATCGCCGACAAATTTCTTTGTCAGGATACTCCACATTCTCTGACAGCCTTCTTCCTGCGAGGAAGACGTTCGCATCTGTCGCGGCCACATCGGCCATGGAGTATCTTCGGGTCGATCCTGTGGAGGCTGCGGCAGAATTTCGATCTGGGTAATCGACTTAGCGCTATGCCGACGCGAGGTGCCGATACAGTCACTGCCGGTATCACCGCCGCCGATAACCAATACATTTTTATCCTTGGCATTGATTCGCTTGGAGAAATCATATTGTTCCCCGGAAACAGTTTTGTTCTGCTGCCAGAGCAATTCCATCGCGAAGTGGATTCCGGGCAATTCGCGTCCTGGAACCGCTAAATCACGAGGCTTGCCGGCACCCATTGTAATCAAGATAGAGTCAAATAGCGACTGAAGGTAATGTGCCGAAATATCCACACCGACATCCACACCTGTGTAGAATTTGACGCCTTCAGCCTTCATCTGTTCGAGCCGACGGTCAATGACCCACTTTTCAAGCTTGAAATCCGGAATACCGTACCTTAGCAAACCGCCTGGCTTGGTATCTTTTTCGAAGACCGTGACATCATAGCCGGCACGCGCCAACTGCTGGGCAGCAGAGATACCCGCAGGTCCAGACCCGATTACGGCTACCGATTTGCCAGTTTTTACCTCCGGCAACTGAGGTTTAATCCAACCTTCAGCAAAACCACGCTCAACAATCTGGTACTCAATATGCCGAATGGTTACCGGTTTATCATTGATCGCAAGCGTACAGGATGTCTCACATGGAGCGGGACAAACCCGGCCGGTGATTTCCGGCAGATTATTCGTCGCATGCAGAACCTCGCACGCCTGACGCCAGCGACCCTGATAAACAAGTTCGTTGAATTCTGGAATCACATTCCGCACCGGACAGCCTGTACCATGACAAAACGGAATACCGCAGTCGATACACCGCGCGGCCTGCTGCTTTAACGCATCAGGAGTTAATGGTATTTCAATCTCTTTATAATCTTGAATACGCACATCAACCGGACGGTAACCGGTGGATTGACGCTGAAACTCGAGAAAACCTTTTGCCTTAGCCATGGAACACCTCTTCAGTTGCCGGGGTCTGCTCAGCGGCACGGCGTTCGCGTTCACGCATCCGCTCGAGAGCCTTACGATAATCGATTGGAATTACTTTGACAAATCGCCCGACCATATCGGACCAGGCATCCAGGATGCGTTTGGCACGACTGCTGCGGGTTAATTGATGATGCCTGCTAATCAGATTGAACAGGATATCTTTGTCTTCCTTGCGCCAGACATTTTCCAAGTCCACCATATCCAGATTGCAGAGCGTATCAAACAGCTGCATTTCGTCGAGAACATACGCGATACCTCCCGACATACCGGCCGCAAAGTTATAGCCGGTTTTACCCAGAACGACAACCAAGCCGTCAGTCATATATTCACAGGCATGATCGCCCACGCCTTCAACCACAGCGGTCGCGCCGCTGTTTCGTACACAGAAACGCTCGCCGGCCATACCATTGATAAACGCTTCGCCTTCCGTGGCGCCATAGAGCAGCGTATTGCCGACCACGATATTCTCGTGAGCCATAAACGGCGACTCCATAGGTGTCTCAACAATAATCCGGCCGCCGGAAAGACCCTTACCGAGATAGTCATTGCTTTCGCCGACCAGCCGCAGGGTAATGCCTTTGGCCAGGAACGCACCAAAACTCTGGCCGGCCGAACCCCGGAATGAAATATCAATCGTATCTTGGGGCAATCCGGCAAGGCCGTATTTCAGGGTTACATGATTGCTGAGGATTGTTCCTACCGTTCGGTTGACATTACGAATCGGCATTTCAAATGTCACTTTTTTCTGTTTCTCAATTGCCGGTTTGCATTTTTCAATCAACTGCCAATCCAAATGATCATCAAGCGGGCTGACCTGAGATTGCGTCAGGCGAATCTGGCTAAAATCTTTGACCTGAGGCATATAGAGAATCCTTGAGAAATCCAGGCCTTTTGCCTTATAATGCTCAACTGCTTTTTTCGTACAAAGCATATCGGCTCGCCCCACCAGGTCTTCAAATTTACGAACACCCAACTGCGCCATAATCCGGCGTACTTCTTCTGCAACAAAAAGCATATACTGCATGATATACTCAGGCTTACCGCGGAAGCGTTTTCGCAATTCCGGTTCCTGGGTGGCGATACCGTATGTACAGGCGCCGTCATGGCACCGACGCAGCAGCGTGCAGCCCATCGTAACCAGCGGAGCCGTTCCAAAACCAAACTGTTCGGCGCCGAGCATTGCTCCAATTACAACATCCCGACCGGTACGAATCTGACCGTCGACCTGAACACGAATACGATTACGCAATCCATTCATAACCAGCACCTGCTGTGTTTCGGCAAGCCCCAATTCCCATGGACCGCCGGCATGTTTAATTGACGACTGGGGACTGGCACCAGTACCGCCATCATGCCCGCTGATAAGAACTTCATCCGCGTTGCCTTTACAAACACCGGCGGCAATCGTACCAACACCCACTTCAGAAACGAGTTTGACTGAAACCTTGGCCTTCGGATTGCTGCACTTCAAATCATAAATCAGCTGGGCCAGATCCTCGATAGAATAAATATCGTGATGCGGCGGAGGCGAAATCAGCGTCACGCCCGGCGTCGAAAAACGCAACGTCGCAATTTCATCGGTCACTTTATGACCCGGCAGCTGGCCGCCTTCCCCGGGCTTGGCGCCCTGGGCCATTTTAATCTGAAGCTCTCTGGCATTGGCAAGATAATTGATCGTAACGCCAAAACGGCCGCTGGCAACCTGCTTGATGGCGCTATTCAGCGAATCGCCGTTGGGCAGCAGCTTATAGCGTATCGGATCTTCGCCCCCTTCACCGGTATTGCTCATTGCCCCAAGACGATTCATCGCCAGGGCCATACATTCATGAGCTTCCTTGCTGATGGAACCATGACTCATCGCTCCGGTGCAGAAACGCTTGACAATTTCAGAAGCAGGTTCGACCTGATCCAGAGGTATAGACTTGCCGGGAACAAATTCGAACAAACCGCGTAACGTGCAAAGCTGTGTATCCTGCTCATTGACCGCGCGTGCAAAGTCGTCATACGCCTGGGGATCATTATTCGTTACCGCATGCTGGAGTCGAGATATGGTTGTCGGATTCCATAAATGACGTTCGCCGTCGCAACGGAAATGATAATCACCGCCGAATTCCAGCTCCAGCTCTCCCGCTTTACGGCTCCGGAAAGCATCCTTATGACGGCGAATCGTATCGTCAGCTATCTGCTGCAGCGAAATGCCTTCAATTCGTGAGCTGGTTCCCGTGAAATAACGGTCCACAAACTCTTTATTTAATCCAATCGCCTCGAACAGCTGAGCATTGAAATAGCTGCGAAGGGTGGAAATTCCCATTTTACTGAGAACTTTGAGGACACCTTTCTTGATCGAGGCAATAAAGTTGTCAACAAATTGCTCCGGGTCCATACTGGCAGGCAGTTCACCCTGCCGCTGCAGTTCCGGCAGCATTTCAAAAACCAGATAGGGGTTCACTGCATTGGCGCCATAGCCGCACAGCAGACAGAAATGCATTACCTCGCGGGCATCGCCAGTTTCAATAATCAATCCAACTTCGCCACGTAGTCCCTTTTCAATCAGTCCATGATGTACCGCTGAAACTGCCAGCAATGCGGGTATCGGCGTTTTTTCCCGAGTCACATCCCTGTCGCTAAGAATCAGCAATGATGCACCCTGCTCAACCTCATGCTGTGCCGCGGCCAGCAATTTCTCCAGCGAACGCTCGAGATTTTTTGCCGGATCATTCGATTCAGGATCAAAAAATATCGGCAGCGTAACGACCTTAAAATCATCCCGGTTTACATTCCGAAGACGAATCATATCCTCATTGGCCAAAATCGGATGCGGCAGCTTCAATTGCTGGCAATGCTGAGGAGTCTCTTCGAGCAGATTCCGCTTTTTACCGACAAAGCTCATCAAGCTCATAACCAAACCTTCGCGCAGCGGATCAATCGGGGGATTGGTCACCTGTGCAAACAGCTGCTTGAAATAATCGTATAACAACCTCGGGCGATCGCTTAACACCGCCAGGGCCGCATCATTACCCATCGAACCGACCGGTTCCTGGCCGTTTTGGGCCATAGGGGTAATAATCATTCGAAGCTCTTCCCGCGTATAGCCAAAGACACGCATTCTGGAATAGAGGGTTTCCAAATCCGTTTCTGCGATGCGAGGCGTATCAAACAAACCTCTTAATTCGATACGATTTTGCTCCAGCCAGCGGCGATAGGGTTTCTGGCGGGCAATTTTACTTTTGATTTCCTGATCTGTGATGATACGGCCTTCAACCGTATCAACCAGGAACATCTTGCCGGGCTGAAGACGACCTTTTTGACGAATGGAGTCGGCCGGAAATTCAATCACACCGGCTTCGCTGGCTACGACAGCCAGACCATCATCCGTTACCACATAACGGCATGGACGCAGACCGTTGCGGTCCAATGTTCCGCCCAGATAGCGCCCATCCGTGAATACCATTGCCGCAGGACCATCCCACGGCTCCATCATCGAGGCGTGATATTCATAAAACGCTCGCTTATCCGTACTCATATGGTAGCGGGCGCCGAAGGCTTCCGGAACCATCATCATCATCGCATGCGGCATACTCCGGCCGGCGCGAACGAGCAATTCGAGCATATTGTCAAAGTTGGCGGAATCACTGGCTCCCGGTGTCAGTACCGGAATCAAATCTGATAAATCTTCGCCAAGCAGAGGAGATTTGATATTTTTCTCACGCGCCCGCATGCAGTTGCGGTTACCCGACAGAGTGTTAATCTCACCGTTATGAGCGATGCAGCGGAATGGATGCGCAAGCTGCCAATTCGGGAAGGTATTGGTACTGTATCGCTGGTGAACAATTGCTAAAGCCGACATCATCCGCTCATCGGACAAATCCGGGTAATAGGCAAACAACTGCCAGGCCATAAACATACCCTTATAGCAGATTGTCTTGCAAGACAGAGAAGCAACATAAAAATCCTCGCCATCTTTACCCATTGCGGCCGCAACCTGCTTTTCCGCA
>JBHJNC010000076.1:0-2510 GCA_048497675.1 Gimesia maris | reverse complement strand
GGCCGGTACCCTGTCAGGAAATCCCGTTTGTGTAGCGGCGGGCATCGCAACGTTAACTCAGCTCAAAACGTTGAATCCATACCGCAACCTGGAATCGTTGACCACATACTTATGCGAAAACATCGGTCGGATTCTCAACACTAAAGGCATCCCGCACAGAATCAACCAGATTGGCTCGATGTTTACGCTCTTTTTCAACGAAAATGACGTCGTCGATTACCGTTCGGCGGTAAAATCCGATACAAGACGGTATGCGGACTATTTTAGGCAAATGCTCAACCAGGGAATCTATCTGCCCCCTTCACAATTCGAGGCCAATTTTATATCGACCGCGCATACCCCAAAACACATTGACCAGGCCTTGTCCGTTATAAGCAAGCTGAAGTTTTGACGGGCTTCTTCCGGCGTTCTGATCAGCACAATAAATCCTGACAAATAGAGAAAACAGCTGCTACTGAGGCAGTTTATAAAACTGCCCCGTCCTGATGAGCGTTTGTTTTTTTTCCTCATCCAGGCCGATTTCCTCATCGGTCAAATAGCAAGCCGGTTCCGGAGCCCAGGGGTCGTTAAAATACAGGTCCGCTCTGACCCGCAAACTCCCGCCGCATGCATCAAAATACTTGCATAACCGACACCGTCCCTTGACATACGACCTGCGGTCTCGCAACCCTTTCAGCAAAGGCTCTTCCTGATTGCTCCAGATATCACTGAATTTCTTTTCGTGAATATCGCCGAGGTCGTAATGCCCCCAGAATTGATCCGGATGGACTTTTCCATTAAAATCGATGCACCCGATTCCGACTCCGCTGCTGTTTAGTCCGCCGCCGTTCCAGGTCAGCAATTTCCAGACATCCGCAGCCTTTGGGGCATCTTCCCTGAGAAGCTTAAGATACAGGTAAATGCCGTCCACATGATTATCCACGGTCAGAATATCCGTCTTTTTGCCGGCTTTTTTAAACTGCTTTGTCTTTGCCATGATGGTTTCTATTGCGGCTCGACTTTGTGCGTGACTCAGGTCGTCACTAAACATACCCTGCCCCCTGCCGCTGGGAACCAGATGATAAAAGCAAGCCCTTTCAATACCTTCCTTCTCGAAGAAATCAAACAACTGTTCGATGTCCTGAGCATTCCGCTTAGTCAGAGTCAGCCGCAGCCCCACCCGCACGCCGGCGTTCATGCAATTTCGGATACCGGCCACCGCGTCCTCAAAAGCCCCCTCGACCCCTCGAAACTGATCATTGACCTTCCCGATACCGTCGAGACTGATGCCAACGTAAGAAACCCCAATCTTCTTAATCTGCCGCGCCTTGTCGGCGGTAATCAGTGTCCCATTGGTTGAAATAACCGTCCGAAGCCCCTTGTCAATCGCGTATTGTATCAACTCAAACAAATCCCTGCGGGTCAACGGCTCGCCGCCGCTGAAAAGGACCGAAGGCACACCATAACCTGCCAGATCGTCCAATACCGCCTTGGCCTCCTGATTCGTAGCCTCATTGCTTTTGACATTCGCCCCGCTGTCATTGTAGCAGTGAACACATTTCAGATTACAATGCCGGGTTATATTCCATACCACAATCGGCCGGCGTTCGGATGCCTTCCTGGGAACAGATTCGCCTTCTCTCTGACCGCCATGAATCCCATACCGAAGCCAGTCGCCAGGCGTAAGCTGATCACAGTACAATTTGGAAATATTAATCATCGCAGCATCTTTCTTGAATTATGGTTTCGGTGCGGGCGGAATATATCGGCACATCGGTTCTGCTTCCATATAATCGCCCGTCGCAGCGAAGGCCCGCGCACGGCAGCCGCCGCAGACGGCCCGATAACCACAGATGCCGCATTTGCCTTTAAGCTGATTCGTGTCACGCATCCGCGCAAGTTCAGCGCTGTTTTGCCAGATGTCTGCCAGAGGAGTCTTAAGAATATTGCCGCAATCAATCGGAAGATACCCGCATGGAAACACCTGGCCATTGTGGCCTACAAATAATACCCCTAAGCCCGCAAGACACCCTTTGGATATGGATTGGTGTTGATGACCGGGATGTCCGGCACTGTCGGATGAAGAAAACACCGCCTCAGTCCGAGCACGATGTTCGATGTGCATGGGTGCAGGTTTATGCTCTCGCACGACCCGCACGTAATGAGGGCCACAGGTTACCTTGACTTCCAAACAGCCGGCATACTCTTTTGCGGCAATTTGCTCCAGAAGCTGCTCAGACTCATCGGCGGACAGCATATCCTCTTCGGCAAATTCCTCCCCGCAGCCAACCGGCACAAGCATAAACAGATGGACCGCGACAGCTCCCAGGCTCTCGGCCAATGCAAAAATATCCCCGAGCTGATGAGCATTATAGCGAGTTACAGTCATATTGACCTGAAACGGCACACCCGATTGCCGCAAATACCGGATTCCGCGGATGGCTGCCTCAAAAGAACCTTCAAGCTTACGAAGCTTGTTATGCACATCACTGGTCGCCCCATCAAGACTGATTGAAACCCGTTCGACGCCG
>JBHJNC010000075.1:0-3557 GCA_048497675.1 Gimesia maris | reverse complement strand
CGAAACATTGTTTTACTTCTGAGCAAGATATAAATGATTTTAAAAAACTTCTGACCCAAAAACTTGGGGAAAATAGCCGATAGGGCTGGGTTAGGAAATTTGTTCGATGAGTTCCTGGACGACGTCTTTGGCGGGGGCGTTGCGGAAGCCGGCGTCGGTTTTCCACTGCATGCGCTGATTGGCTTCGATGGCCTGTTCGATTTTGCGGCAGGCGAGAATCACCGTCGCGTGGTTTTTGTTGCCGAGCGTTTTGCCGATTTCCGGGAAGGACATCTTGGTCATCCGGCGGGTCAGATACATACAAAACGACCGGGCCATGCTGATATTGCGGTCTTTTTTGGGCGAATGAATATCGTGGGAGCTGACGCCGAAATACGCGGCGACCGCCGTGGTAATATCCGAGGTATGCACCACCGGGTCATGGCGGATGATATGGTCGGCCAAAAGCTGACGGGCCGAGGTCAAGCTGACTTTTTGTCCGCTGACGGAGGAAAACGCGATCAGCTTGAGCAGCGCGCCTTCCAGCTCACGAACCGAAGAGGTGACCTGTGTGGCCAGAAACGCAATCACATCCTCCGAAACCAGCTGATTCATCGAAGCGGCCTTGCGGCGGCAGATTTCGCAGCGTGTTTCAAAATCCGGCGCATCCATCTTGACGACCATGCCGGAGACAAAACGGCTGACGAGCTTTTCGCAGAGCTGACCAATCTGCTTGGGGTGTGCATCGGAAGCCAGCACGATACGCTTGCCCGCTAAATCGATACTGTTGAACGTGTGCAGAAATTCTTCCTGCATCGCGTTTTTGTTGGCCAGAAAATGGATATCGTCGATGGCCAGCAAATCGAGGTTGCGGAAACGGTCGCGGAAGATGTCGAGCTTGCGGGTCTTGAGGGCCAGGACGTACTGATTGGCAAAGTCTTCGGCCGAGACATACAGCCACTTGGCATTGGGACGCACGCGGGCGAACTCATTGCAGACCCCCTGCAGCAGATGTGTTTTGCCGATGCCGTAGCCGCCGTGATAAAATAGCGGATTAAACGGGCTTTTTTCCTCTTTAATGACGGTTTTGGCGGCGTTGTAGGCCAGCTGATTTTTTTCGCCGACGACAAAGGTATCCAGCGTCAGTTTCAGCGGGGGAACAAAGGCCGCACGCTGAGTCACTCCATCGACAGAAACGATCGGGCGGGATTTGACGGCGGGCGATTTGCGCTGCGCAGGACAGATTGCCGCATCCACGACAAACTTTACCGGACTATCGGACCCGGTTACCGTTTTCATGGCGCTGCGAATCGCCTTGGCAAAATGATTTTCAATCCAGCTTGCGATGAAAGAATTGGCAACTGCTATTTCCAACCCCTGCTCCGTCAAAGACAGCCGAGCGCTGTTTTTGAACCAGATTTTATATTTTGCCTCGCCGACCAATTCGGCAAGATGATCGCTAATCGCTTTTATATCTTCCTTGAACGAAACCTGCATTGCTACTCCACTGCTTCGATGTCCATCCACGCGCTGCTTAACACGTCACGGCTTTAAATGCCTGTTACAAAGGACAGATGATAGACGTGTTGAGAAAATGTTTCAATAGGGTTTTTTAAAGATTCTTTTCCACACAACCCAGCCGCTGGATTAATCGGGACTTAGAGACGAAAAAAATTTATTTTAAACACGCTATTAACAATGCAAATCGATATTGTGGATAACCTGTGGATTGAAGTTGTGAAAAATGTGTTTTCAATACTGAAAAACACTTTGATTCTTGCCGATATCAGGGGTATGATGCGGTTTTTGAAATAAAGGACATCAATTATGCCTACAAAACAGGCGGATTTTCGGCGGTATCTGGCACCGATTAACACCGGTTCAACACAGCAGTTGTTTACGGACTGCCTGGTTATCGGGGCGGGCATCGCGGGGCTTCGTGCGGCGCTGGAAGCGGCCGAGCAGAGTGATGTAACGATTGTCTGCAAAGGCAAGCTCAACGACAGCAACACCTGGAACGCTCAGGGCGGCATCGCGTCGGTATTGGCGATTGAAGACAGTTTTGAATCGCATATCGAAGATACCCTGCGGGCCGGCTGCGGGATGTGCGATGCGACGGTTGTTGAGCGCGTGGTCAAAGAAGGCCCGGGGCTGATTCGTCAGCTCGCCGAGTGGGGAACGGAATTTGACCGCGTCGAAGGGGTGATTGATGTTACGCGCGAAGGCGGACACAGCCATCCGCGTGTGGCCCACGCCCACGGCGATAATACCGGACGCGGCATCGCCGAAGCGCTCATCAAGAAAGTTCAGCATCGGCATAATATCAATATTATAGAACATTTTTTCACCATTGACTTGCTGACCAGTCCGGACGGGCAATGCCTGGGCGTTTTCGGGTACCGGCAGGAAGGCCGTTTCGAAATCATCTGGTCGGCGGCAACAATTCTGGCCACAGGCGGCGCCGGCCGGCTGTATCGCGAGACGACCAATCCGGAAAGCGCAACGGCCGACAGCCTGGCGATGGCGTACCGGGCCGGGGCGATTCTGCGCGATATGGAGATGATGCAGTTTCATCCGACAACGCTGTATATCGCGGGAGCTTCGCGCGCGCTGATTACCGAAGCGCTCCGCGGCGAAGGGGCGATTCTGCGGGACAATACCGGCAAGGCGTTTATGAAAAAATACCACCCGGACGGCGAGCTGGCGCCGCGCGATGTGGTCAGCCGGGCGATCTTGGCACAGATGCTCAAGACCGGCTCGACCCATGTGTATCTGGATGTGCGGCATTTTGACAAGGCTCATTTTGCCACACGGTTTCCAATGATCAGCGAGATTTGCGACAGCTTCGATATCGATATCAAGACCGATATGATTCCCGTACGGCCCAGCGCTCATTATATGATCGGCGGGGTCAAGGTGGACCTGGAGGCGAAAACCAATGTGCCGGGGCTGTTTGCCTGCGGCGAGGCGGCCTCGACCGGCCTGCACGGAGCCAATCGGCTCGGCAGCAATTCGCTTTTGGAAGGGCTGGTTTTCGGCAAGCTGGCCGGACAATCGGCGGTGCTGTGGCTGGCGAAAATGGCCGGGCCGGAATACCGCAAGATGACTATCGAGATTCCGCCATCCGACCGCAGCCGGCTGGATACCGAGGACGTGCGGAATTCATTGCGTGCATTGATGTGGCGCAATATCGGGATTACCCGGCAGGCCAAGCCGCTGGATGAGGCGCAGGAGATTATCCGGTTCTGGCAGCGGTATGTGATGGACAAGGTCTTCGAAAAGCCGTTCGGCTGGGAAACGCAGAATATGCTGACGGTCGCCCTGCTGATGACGCAGGCGGCGACCATGCGAACCGAATCCCGCGGCGTCCACTACCGCAGCGATTTCCCGGACAAAGACGATGCCAACTTCGCCAAGCATATTGAGCTGGTCAGAGAATAAGAAGAAGCCGGAAGTCTGGAGTCAGAAGTCAGATTTTTTAGACAGGATTAACAGGATAATTTTGATTCTATAATAATTTAGGTGCCTGTCTTAAAGCCATTAGGAGCACACGCTTTAATATGTAAGATCGGAAGAGC
>JBHJNC010000074.1:0-9477 GCA_048497675.1 Gimesia maris | reverse complement strand
AGACTTTACAGTCTTGCTCCCGCTATGTCTTTTAACACACTGGACCGCTGAAAATAACGGGTCATCCGGTTAATGCATAGTTTGATTTATAGAGGTGTAGTATCCGAAGGTTAAGGTGTTGGTCACCTCTGAAGCCGCAAGCTTGTCGCTGGATCAAGCTGATTTTGTGCTTTTTGCCTATAGCTGGCCTGAATAAATTTAGACCGCTTGTAATCCTAAATCCGTCAGCATTTGCATATCATCTTCAACCGCACGACCGGCGGTGGTCAGGTAATTGCCGCTAATAATACTGGTACAGCCAGCGTAGAAAATCCAGCTTTGCATATCGCGCAGGTTCAGGACGCGGCCGCCGGCGACTTTTAAGTTTGTTTTCGGCAAAATAAACCGGTATAAGGCGATAATCCGCAGAATTTCGGCCGGACTCAATGTCGGCTGGTCGCCCATTGGCGTACCCGGAATTGGATGCAGGAAATTGAGCGGCGCGTTATCCACACCAAGCTGGCGAATCTGCAGGGCCATATCAATTCTATCCTGTTCGTTTTCGCCAATGCCGAACAGGCCGCCGGCACAAACCCCGATACCAGTATTGATAGAGGCCTTAATTGTATTGACACGGTCATCATAAGTATGGGTACTGACGATTTTGCCAAAGTGATTGCGTGAGGTTTCAAGGTTGTGGTTGTAGCGCTTCATTCCGGCTTTGGCCAGACGCTGAAGCTGAGATTCATTAAGAATACCGAAGCCGCCGCAGACGTGGACACCTATCTCATTGGTAATCTGGGCAATCAGCCGCTCTAAGCGGGCGACTTCTTTTTCACTGACAGCTTTGCCGCTATAGACAATACCGAAATGCGGGACGCCTTTGGCTTTGGCTTCGCGGGCGCCGGCCAAGATTTCTTCGTCGGTCAGAACCTTGGGCTTTTTGTCCAAATAGGTATTATATCGCACCGATTGGGCACAAAAAGCACAATCCTGATCGCAGCCGCCGAGCCGGCCGGGGACAATCGAGCAAATCTGGATGCGGTTGCCGAAATACTGTTTTCGGATAGCATTGGCCCAGTAAAGCAAATCATCCAGCGACTTTTGGCTTTCGATCCGCAAAGTCTCTATCTCAGCAGGTTCAATCAAGGCTCCATTAAGGACCTTTAACGCATATTTTTCAATTGTTTTGTTCATAATACCGTATCATTCAATCACTATGTTATCTATTTGGCGTTCTGTCCACTCGGCCAAAGGGACAGCAAATTTGCGAAAATCTGCCGCCGGCAGATAGACGGTTTTCCAGCGGGGGCTTCTTTGCTTCATCGCTTTCTGATAATCATCCAGCAGAACCAATAAAAAGACGAACTTGTGGCCTTCCCATTCAAACATTTCAACGCCATCGGTCTCAACATCCACCGCTAAGAGGCGATAGGCAAAGACAAATCCGGCCTGGGCGGGTTCTTTTTCGGCAACTATTTTTTGCCAGAGTCTAAGCCCCCGTATATCTTCGATGGTTACCCAGGATTGGGCGTTTTTCAGGCCGACTAAGCTGATTCCGCGAAAGAGCCGGCCTTTGACATCCGCCAGCAGCAGGCCGCCTGGCGTACTGATGGCAAAATCAAAACTCTTGATGCGGCACCGCTCAAATTCTCTTCGGCGGGTTTGATCCACCGTTCGATAGGGTAATTGCCGCTCTTTGAGCCATGCCTCAAAGGCACGTTCGTAGATATTCTGCGTCTTGATTGTCGATATCATCATACCGGCCGCCATCTCGGATGGGTACTATATCAGAATTTCAGGAGGGACGCAATCGGTCAAAACATTTCGAGCGACTGAGCGACGATTTGTTCCATCGCAGGCTTGTCCACCCCATAAACGATGGCATTTACTGTCAGTTTGATATCATTGGGTGCGTCGGCGAGCCGGCCTTTAACTTCTACTGGACTATCAAAGTCTGTAATGCTCGCAAACATATACCCGCCATTATTTTTGGCGATGGTTTTGATGTGCCCAATCAGATGACACCCACTTTGCCGGGCATTGGAGGCGATATGCTCGACAATCTTGGTTAATCCCTCCTGGACGGTAAAGGCGGAGGGCTTTGCGACTTGTTTTTCAGCGGCGACAACGGTTGCCTGCGGCATCTGGTTAAGTGAGGCATTGGTAATCACCATCTGTGATTCGACCGTCCGGCGTGTGGTCAATTTAGAAAAAACGAGCTGAAAGACAGAGTCAAAGTTTTCACCTTTCTTTGCACAGGCTTGAATCAGATAGACATCATCACGAATCTGGCGGATTCGCGATTTGAGGTCTTCGATTTCCTGCGGAGTTACAAGGTCGATTTTGTTGATAATCACCGCATCGGCAATTTCAATCCCGCCGGAAATTAAGGGGATAGAATAGTCCTGAATCTTCTGAAAACGCGGGGCATCTACGACCGACAGAACAATTTTGCTCTGGATATCGCCGCCATAACCATAAAGGGATTGTATGACTTGCTTGGGACCTGCTACGCCGGAAGGCTCAAGAATCACGACATCGGGGGTATAATCTCTCTCTAATTCCAACAACGTATTAATCAAATCCAGCCGAAGGGAACAGCAGATACAGCCGGAAAAGATTTCACGGACATTTAGACCATTCTCGGTCAGGAATTGGTTATCAACGCCGATTGTACCGACTTCGTTTTCGATGATGGCAATCTTTTTGCCAACGGCAGAAATCCGCCTTGCAATATCCAACAGCAAAGTCGTTTTACCCGAACCTAAGAAACCTGATATGACCAATAAATCCATACTATTTTTTCTGGGATGCAATCGTTTCGCCAAACTGAGTTTTGAAGGTATAATTCTGTCCCAATCGGATTTTTTCAATACCAAGGATATCACTCAGCGATTTATATTCTTCGCTATCCTCGGGATTATCAGCAAGAACCCGGCCGCACAGTGCACAAATTCGATCCGCAACAGACTGTTCAAGACCCGCACGATGAAGCATCGCCTTAAAATCGTCCCATTTGATTTCGGACAAAGGCCTGTTGAATAATGCACCAACGAGCATAGCTCCCGCCTGGAGCAGACAAGGGTCAACATTATGTGACTGTGTGAACTTCTCGCAGTACTCCAGAAGACGGCGGGCAAACTTAATCCGTTCTGGGGAAGCCGTGAAATAGCCTTCAAGCAATAATTCCAATCGATCAATCAAAGGGGCAACAGGTGATGTCGGCTGGGCGGCATTTTTACCAAGACATTCGTCGGCGTATTTGCACCATTTGGCACAGCCGAGGTCTATGCGGGGATTGCGGACTTCTTTGCCGCAGGCCTTACAAACCCTGAAAGGTTCATCTTTCCAGAATTCAATTGTCGCTCCGCAATTAAAGCAGGCGACATCAAAAATATCCTGCGGCTTCCAATACCGCATATCCTGACCGGGACAACGAGGCATAATTCACCTTCGAAAAAAACAACTCAGAGCAGACCGATACAGATTCGGCTGCCCATAAACGCAACATCTTCACTATTATAAACCCGCTTGACTGAGGCGTCGAAAAGCATTTCGGCGGCAGGCGGAAACTCGTCATCGCCCAGATGATACACCAGATACCCGTAAAGACCGCCTAAGGCGTGAACTTTGGCAGCAAAATCGCCGGCAGCATACGGCTGCCAGTCAAATCGGCCTAAGTTCTTTTTCAGTGTATCAAGGTTATTGCCGATGCGTTTAAGAAGCGGATTGATGCTGCGTGATAGAAATGGTTCCCAATAAAACTGACCGCCGGGCATATCGCGAAACGTCATCAGTTCGCCGGTTTCCTTGACCGGCACATCACAAAGCAAATAATGCAAAATGAGTATTTGATCACCAAGTTTGGCCGGTTTCTGCGAGGTGGTTTCAATCAGCTCAAAATCCTGCCGCAGTGTTAAGTCCTGACCGAACGCACGGAACCGCAATACCCCCTCCTGAGGTAAAGGAAACCCCAAAATCGAACATCGGGAATTCAGGTCAACCGCAGCCAGCTTTTCTTTGGCCCGCCGAATCGCTTCTAATTGCGCTTCCTGTTTTGACATCGTCTATTTTCTCACTCTAACCGAAGGAAACCGTGCCGGATCGGTATGAGGCAAAAACAGAGCCCCGGTGTACTGATCCATATAGTCCGGATCGGTGCTTAAATCGATATATGTCATTCGTTTTGCCAAATCGAGCTGACGGTCCCGGTAGTCATCCGAAACCAGTACCATATAGGACCCCATCAGCGAGGAGTTTCCGATATACTGAAACTTGCTGCGGTCGATGTCAGGGAGCAGGCCGATGATTACAGCCATTTCAATATCCAAAAACCGACCAAAGCCGCCGCCAATGTAAATTTTTTGCAAATCCGCCAGTTCAAAACCGAGCTGTTTGACCATCAGAGCACAGGCCGAGTAAATCGCCGCCTTGGCACGAATGATATTTTCAATATCCAGTTCGGAAATAGTGATTGGTTTTCCGGTATCGGTCTGGTCGGCGTGGGCAATGATATATTTCGCGCTGCGTCCGTCAATAACAATCGCATCCGACCGGCGAGTCCGATTCAATTTACCCGCCGCATCCAGCCAGCCCGTCAAAAACAGGTTGGCAAGCAGCGAGATCATCGCCGAACCGCAGATGCCTTTGGGCAGGGCATTGCCGATTACCGAATAGCTCGGCAAGCCTGTTTCGCCGTCTACGTCGATTTTTTCAATGGCACCCATCGCTGCCCGCATCCCGCACTCGATTCCGCCGCCTTCAAATGCAGGACCGGCCGAACAGGCGCAGGTCATCAGAATTTCATTGTTGCCGACGACGATTTCGCCATTGGTGCCGATATCGATAAACAGACTAAAGCCATCGCTGCTTAACGCCAGATCGGTACAGAGCAGGCCGGCGGTGATATCGCCGCCGACATAACTGCCGACAGATGGAGAAATATAGACCCAGGATTCCGGATTGATGTCGATGCCGATCTCACCGGCGGTCAGATAAGGTGTTTCGAGCAATGTCGGCGTATAGGGTTCCAAACGGATATATTCGGGATTGAGCCCCAGCAGCAGATGGGTCATCGTGGTATTGCAGGACACAACGGCATTACAGATTTCAGAAGCACTGACGTTGTGACTTTCGGCAACCTGCTTAATCAGACGATTAACGGTAGCCAGCACGCGAGTACGCAATTCTTCCAGCCGTTCCGGACGACGAGCATAATTGATGCGGCTGATGACATCCAAACCGCAGACAATCTGGTCGTTGTAATCACTGCGCGTGGCGACGATCCTTGCCAGAGGCAAAAAGACCAGCTGAACCGCCACGGTCGTTGTCCCGATATCGACCGCTATCCCGTAATGCTTGGTGGTCGAATTGCCCGGCTCGATTCCGATAACATGGAAACGGTCTGTCTCACGAACCATCGTGACGGTAACTTGACCATTTTGTGCCCGCAAACACGCCGCGACAGAGCGTATCACCGACAAGGGGTAAACCACCTCTTTTTTGCCCCACTCGAGCTGAAGCTGGCGGGTTAAGCGATCAATATCGGAAAGGCCGTCGCCCATTTGAGGCAAAGGGACCTGGACAAACCACTTGACAGCCAGCGGATCATATTGCCAGTTCTTGGGCAGCAATTCATGGCGAATCAGATTAACTTCATCAGCGGTGTCGGAAAACTTGCCGCCTTTTTTGCCTTTTTGTTCCGGAACTTCAATGGTCACCGGACCATCCAGAATCGTCGTCTTGCAGGCCAGAACATCGCCTTCGGCGACGGCTTGCTGGGTCAGCACGCCAAGGCTGTCGGAGTCAACTTCGCCGGAACGGATATGCACAAGACACTTGCCGCAGGTTCCTTTGCCGCCGCAAGGCTTATCGATATCGATTTTGGCCTGGCGCGCAGCATCCAGCAGCGCCGTCCCGGCCGGGACGCTGACGCTCTTTCCAGATGGCAAAAACGTTACAACAGGCATCGACTTCCTCGCCGCGAGACTTTGCCCGCGGTTTCAGCAGCTACCCGATTCTATTTGAGCCGGGCTTTGACAAAACTTTCCAGGTCACCGGCTTCCTGAGGACCAACCACGACTTTCCAGCCCGGGAGGTTTTCTTCCAGCTCACCGCTAATTTGTGAGACATAGCCGGGGATAATGATGCTGCGTGTGGTAACCTGTTCTTCGAGACCAACCGACTTAATGAACTTGCCGATGGAGGCGCCGGAGAATTTGCCGGCCGCCCAGGCGGTCAACACGCTCATACCTTCACATTCAGGAATCACCAGCCAGGCACTAATACCGCTGTTTTCGATTTCACCAGAGACGATAAAGTAAGTCAAGGAGAAATTGGTCGTTACAAACACCGGCGAATCAGCCTTCGGCTCGCCGACGGGGTAGACCTTGGGTTCAACCTGAATGGGCTTCTGCGGGTCGGTATAGATATTAAGCCGCAGTGTCATCAGGGGGGCCAGCATCGCCGGATCGAAGCAAGGCAGGACACAGATGCCGCCGTATTTGCTGATTTCATTAATGGCAACCACACCGATATCCATAAAGTCCGAATCATCAATAAAATGGACCGACGGATAACCCAGGGGCTTGAACTCATCTTTCAGAGCCGCCCGGCGGGCAATCGAGCTGGTCTGGAAAAGCTCGGCCAGCGAGTAGGTCTGGAAACCCAGCAGCAGGTTATTGAAGCCTTCTTCTTTGAGCTTGCCGGTCAGGGCGGCAATGCCGTCCAAATCGGCGGCGGTTACGGCCAACGCATGGTCATTTTCAACGGCCGCTTTTTTCAGTTCTTCGGCGGTTTGCGCATTTGCGGCAAACAGGACGCTGCCGGAGCCTTTGACCGCGGCAGCCGCTGCAACCAGAGACTTGGAATTTGCGCTTCGCAGGACCAGGGGCTTGCGGGTTGTTTCCCAAGCCTTTTTGGCAAGCTTAACGAAGGCCTCGGTATTGTCACTTTTCTGCGTTACAGCAACCATATCCACCGTCAGCTTTTCGCCGACACGTTCGAGCAGATAGCTCTTGATTGAAGCCAGAGTCTGATCGACAGACTTGGCATCATCGGTATCATTGATGTTGATGGCCAGGGCCGTCTGATTGACAAACGTCTTCTCATGACGATACAAGACCGTCTCGGCACCCAGCTTGAGCTTTTTGTCGGGGCCCAGTTCGATGCACTTGACCGGCGGCTCACTCGCCGCACCAAGCACACGCTTGGCCTCATCCGAGGCATAAGGACACTCGGACAGTTCGGCCTTTTTAGCGGCCAGTTTCATCGCAAAGGCAAGGCAGGTATTCGAGCCGCACTCTTTGCAGTTGGTTTTGGGTAACAATTTCTGTATTTGTAATCCAGTCAGAGCCATTTAGGTTCTCCTATTCATCATAATCAGGCGTTGGCCTGTCCGTCCATCAGTTTAAATATCGTACGCTTGGTCGCTGCCGCCGCTTCGGGGTGGTACATAACCAGCAGATCGGCACCGGCATAGAGCAGGTTGACTGCCGTTGACAACTCCCACGCCGCTACCCGTTTGGCCAGATCGCCCCAGACGGGGAATTCTTTTTCACTGGCTTTGGCTTCCTTGGTCTTGGCCACTTCCTGGCCAGGGGCAACAATGATCGGCTGAGCGAGCATCTTGTCACCGCCAAGAGCGGTCAGACGAATGCGTTCCATGACCGAGTAGGTGTACTCAATGCCGTAGCCGGTTGCACCGGTAATCGGGTCCATCATAATCTGTTCGGGCTTAACGTCCATATTGGTCAGCAGGATATTCATCTGCTTGCCGATGTTTACGTCAATCGGACTTTGCGAGACAATCGAATGACCATACGCAATCGCAGCGCCGGCAATCGTGCGGTAGTTGTCCTGTTCGACCCAGTTAAACAGCAGGTTTTCGCCGGCACAGGCCTGGGCGACAGCCTTGAAGACTTCATTGTTCTTATCGAAGTTGTTGTGGCCGGTGATAATCAGCGGCACATCCACAGCATTTAAGACGGATTTGACCAACTTGACGGCGTCTTCAGGTGTTTTATTGCCTTTTTCCGGATGCGTGCCTTCCAGACGGACGCTGACCAGGTCGGCGCCGTACTTATCGACAAGGACTTTGGCCATTTCAACCGGGTTGTTCAGCAGATCGCCATAGATATCACGGTAGCCAGTGGGGAATTTTTCACTGACCGAATCAAAGACTTCCATCGCAACCAGCGGACGATAAGGCATCTTGCCTTCCCACAGATGGAACGGCATACAGGTAGAACCGCCGACATAAAGACTCTTGCCGCGGGTACCGCCTTCGGCCTTGGTTGCGCCAAGCTTGACGGTGACAATCGGGACTTCGCATTTTTCCTTGCGGACTTTAACAGTTTTCAATGCCCCGATGCGCTGAGCTGCGGTCGGCCCGCCGGATTTGGCTTCTGCCGATTGCGCCGGTTTGGCTGCGTCGGTTTTGACTGCCGCAGGAGCGGCTTTTTCACCGAGGAATTTTTCGGACAACGTCCCAATAATGTCGCGGACGATTTCCTGTGTCAGCGAGGTACGAATGCTCTTGCCGACTTCTTCGGTAACCTGGGCTTTAATCTGGGCGATCATTTCCGCGCTGAGCGTTGCGCCGACCTGTGCGGTTTGATCCGCAGCAGCCGAGACGGCTTTGACCGCTTCGGAGGCCTGCTCAACCGCTGTTTCGGCTTCGGCCGCGGTTTCTTCTTCGGCACCCGTGCCGGTATAATTGGACATGTCATCCATCGTCAGAGCCGGATGGCCGACTTTGTCCATATAGGCCTTGACGCTGGCGACATCGGTACCCGTGGTTTCATCGGCAATCTTGTCGAGCAGATCCGGGGCGCCCTGTTCACCGAAGCGTTTTTTGAGGTCTTCTGCCAGAAGGGTTTTCAGTTCCTTGGGCATCCAGACAAGGCGTTTAAAGCCGCCTTCAGCAAAGAGGAACTTGCGGCTGGTCAGGAACACTTTGCCGACCCCCATAAAGCCGGGGGTCTGCTGACCGCCGCCGACGCTGCCGGCCAATGTTGAGAAGGTCATTCCAATCGGGGTGTCGCCCTGATACTCACGGTTGACAACCATCACGCCGTTGCATTCCGGCAGATAGGCCACAATCGCTTCGAAACAGCCGCAGCTGGTCATCGGGCGGTCCATGATGGAGTAGGCGCACACCGAGGGCACGGTCTTGTGGGAGCCCTGGTGCACGTACTCGTCCACACCGGCCCACTGGCCCTTCACCGGGTCGAGGCACGCGCCCTTCTTCACGGGCTGGTTGGGCCCGGTCTCGTCGATCTCGTAGGCGGCCTTGGCGTCGAGCCAGTTGTAGGCGCCGCACAGCCCCAGGCGCTCGGGGGTGACCACGCACACGTGGTTGGGCGCGAAGGACTGGCAGAGCAGGCAGGAGTAGAAGGTCTCGACCGACTCGTCGGTCATTGCCTCCAAACGGCGGTTACGCTCGTCATAGACCTTCCGGGCGACTTTCACGCGGCGCTCCACTTCTGCGGGATC
>JBHJNC010000073.1:0-3154 GCA_048497675.1 Gimesia maris | reverse complement strand
GCATGCGGCTGCGGGGGTCCAAAGACGAAAACGAAATCCGCCGCATGGGGCACTGAGCGGATGATTGCCTATCTTAAGGATCAGCCGTCTGTGCGGGATGTGGCCCAGTGGAGCGAGCCCAATGTACCGGGCCTGCAGATTACCACCGCGCATTACCAAATCTATACAACCCTCGACGACCCGCTGATGCTGCGGCAGTTGCCGGCGTTTGTGGAATCGGCGTACCGCGCGTATGAAAGCCAGTTGCCCAATCGCATCGTCAGCAAAGAGCCGTTTACGACCTATCTTTTTGCCGACCGAAGTCAGTGGGAATTATTCACCCGGCAACTGGCGGGTCCGGATGCCGAGGTGTATCTAAAAATACAGCGCGGCGCCTACGCCCGGGACGGCGTCTGTGTGGCGTACAATATCGGCCGCAAGCAGACGTTCGCGGTGCTGGGCCATGAGGGGTGGCACCAATTCAACCAGAGGCATTTCCGGTATCGGCTGCCAAGCTGGATTGATGAGGGTATTGCAACCCTTTTCGAAACCTGCCAGTATAGTCAGGGGCATTTTGAATTCCGTCCGCAGGATAACCTGATGCGGCTCGGGACGCTCAAGCAAGCCATTGGACAGCGGCGGCTGATTCCGCTTGCGGAATTGATTACCCTTAACCCCGGCCAGGTGCTGGACGGCTACGGGAACGATACGGATGCGGCGATGGCATATTACGCCCAGAATTACGCCCTGGTGCGATTCCTTCGGGAGTACAACTACGGCATACGATTGAAAAATTACCACAATCTGCTGCTGGGCGGACTCAATGGCAGCTGGCCCGTCGAACCGGTTTTGGCTGAAATCGCGGCCAATCGGGCCATTCCCTTAACGGTGGCGTGGAATGAGCGGATTTCACCGGAACTGTTTAATCTGTATATCACCGACAATATGAAAGAGCTTGAAACCCAGTACCGCGCCTTTTGCAGCGAAATCGTTTACCACGTTCGATTGACATCTGAAAAAGCACCTCCAAAATGAAAAGCCCATCGTCCCAATTCATCTTAGCCTCCGCTTCGCCCCGCCGCAGGGAACTGCTTGCCAAAGCGGGATATCATTTCGTTATTGAACCCTCGGGTGTAGATGAAGAGGCATACCCGACAGACAATATCAGCTCCGAAGAGCACTGTAAGCTGCTGGCCCAGGCCAAGGCTAATGATGTCGCCAGGCATTTTCCGAATCAGTGGGTGCTGGGCTCTGATACCGTGGTCGATCTGGACGGGGAGATTATCGGCAAGCCCGATGATGCGGCACACGCCGAGGAAATCACCCGCAAGCTCTTCAGCAAACCGCATAAGGTCATTACCGGCATTGCGCTGGTTTGTCGGGCAAAACAGATTGAAGTTGTCGAGGCAGTTACGACAATTGTCTATCCCAGGCATCTGACGGAAAAGCAGATCTTAGAGCATATCGCCGGCGGCCTGTGGGAAGGCAAGGCCGGGGCCTACGGCATCCAGGAAACCGGCGATGAATTCGTGGAACGCATCGAAGGGTCATTTACCAATGTCATGGGCCTGCCGATGGAACGGGTGATGGAACTGCTGGCAGAGCAGAAAATAAAGCCAAAACCCCTGTGAGAATATGCCTGTTTTGGCATTTTTCAGATCCCTGCCAAAAGGGCTTTAAAATTTATGAGTGGTTACCGTTTTGGATTGGCTGTCAGAGAGATTGTAAGTGTTATTTTTGAAAACTTCTGTTGCGATTTGAAGGATGGAAACAGGCATCTGATTAAGCTCTGCGTCGGCGGATTGAGCATCCAGCGGGGTGAGCGTATTGGGGGCTGAAAATGTAAAAAAGGACTGATGGTCGTCGGGACTGAGAACGACGCCCTGCCGCCGGCCGTTGATAAAGATGAGCTGCTGGCCATTGAGTATCCAGGCAAATCCCGTGTCGGCCTGACGGTTCAGGACGGTTGAGCCGAAAAAACAGTGCTCGTATGAGCCGCCGAGAAGATGCATAATCGTCGGCGCGATATCGAGCTGGCTGCAGATATTGGATATGCGGGCAGGCTGAACGATATGCGGAGCATAAATCAGGAACGGCACGCGATAGGATGCGGCCGTAACAGGATTTTCCTTGAATCCGCCCATGTGGTCGGCAGCAAAAACGAAAATGGTATCTTTGAAGTAAGGCGTCTTGCAGGCCTGTTCGATAAAATGATTGATTGCCCAGTCCGTATAGCGGATCGCATCTATCTCCTCATGGTAACGGTTCGAAGCCGGCTCCGGAACGATTTTGCCGGAAGGAATCCTCCAGCTTCGATGGTAAGAAAGCGTCAGCAGCGTTGCAAAAAATGGCTTGTCCTGACGTTTCTGAAATTCAACCAGAGCCTGATTGAACAAGTCCTCGTCACAGTAGCCAAGTTCCCCCTTGAATGTGCAGGAGACAAAGTCTTTGCTGAATATCATGGTGGTATAGCCGTTGCTGCCGAGAAATGCCTGGCGATGATCATAGGATGGCTGGCCGCCGTAGATGAACATCGTTTCATAGCCGCGGGATTTCAGCACCGAGCCAAGAGTCAAAAAGGTCCCTTCTGCCTGCGGACGGGTACTGACGCTTTTGCCGGGCAGATCGGGATAGCCCGAGACAATAGCGCTAAAGCCCCTGGTGGTGCGGTTGCCGACGGCGAAGCATTCATCCATAAACAGCCCCTGTTCGATGAGTCTGTCGAGATTGGGAGTATAGCTGGGATTGCCGCCCATCGCGCCGATATAATGCCAGCTTAGGCTTTCAAGGACAACCAGCACGACATTGTAATCCCTGCGGGGACGTCCCGTATCGGTGGTTCGGCGCAGAGGATTGTCGGCGGATTGGCTGAACGTATCCGCCGGCTGCGATACGAGGGCAATGGTATTCTTTACCGCCTGATCCGTCGGCAGGAGTTTATAGCAGCTGTTGATGTCCTCCTCACGATAATTCAGACTGATGGCGGCTTCACGAAGGGTGAAAAGCCCGTTTAAGGCAAGCTGGGCAACCGGCGCGGAATTACAGAAGTATGCCGGACCGGTATTAATGGCCTTAGGCCCCAGCGAGCCGCGAATTCCCAGCGCCGTAAGAAAAACCATAAAGGATGGAATCAGGATCACTTCGGCAATAGACAGCGCAGGCACTGCTGTACGCT
>JBHJNC010000072.1:0-3960 GCA_048497675.1 Gimesia maris | reverse complement strand
AGTCATATCAATCCATTTCTATTCGGGTTGTTATATTATTTTTAAGCGCACCATCCCTACGGTATTAGGGGCAAATTATAGTCATTTTTGCCGCTAATTCCAGCTTAAAAAAAGGATTAAATTATAATAGACAGGCCGCCTTTTATATAATTAAAGCAATAATTTATCTTTTTTAAAGAATTGTATCACTGTCTCAGCGGACATCCAGATAGCCATCACAAAAATAATCAAGCCGACCGCCCCTAAAAGCCAGTTTTTTTGGTGAATAAAAGTAATTTCATTGAGTACCATTGCCCAGCAGGTAATCACCAATATCACAATACAGGGGATTGCCGTTACCAGATAGGACCATCCGCCCTTTCGGCGGAGGTACATCGTAACGACCAAAAACGCCAACGCCGCCATGAGCTGGTTGACCGAGCCAAACAAGGGCCAGAGGCGAAGTGCCCCCTTTCCATCGGCACCAAAAGATATCGAGCCGCCGGAAGTATTCAGAAAAGCCAACATAGCCGCGGAAATCACGGCAATGATTGTCGCCGGATACCGCCCTGATAATTTAGGCAATTTCATATCCGTTGCGATTTCGGCAACGATATAGCGCTGGATGCGAACCGCCGTATCAAGGGTCGTTCCGGCAAAAGAGCAAACAAATACTCCCATCACCGCAAATCCGAGCCCAAGGGGGATACCCATCGAGTTCATCACATTGGCCGCCCCGATGGTAACCGGCTGAAGATTATCCTGCAAACCGCGTCCTTCCATCCAGCCGGTGTAAAAACTTTGCCATACCGCGCTTCCGGTTTGTCCGTTGTGGCCCATCGCCAGACCGGCAATCACACAGACAATCACCAAGACCGCCAGCATCCCTTCCAAAAGCATCGAGCCGAAACCAATAAACAGCGCATCCGGCTCTTTGGCAATCTGCTTAGGACTGGTTCCGCTAGATACCAAGGCGTGGAACCCGCTTATCGCCCCACAGGCAATCGTCACAAACATCATCGGCATTATTGGAGGCACATCTGCCGGCACCTCCCTTTGAATCATCGGGGCGCTGATGGTAAAGGTATCCGAGACCATCGCCGAAACCGCAATACCAGCCATCAGCAGTGCCATCATAATAAATAGCTGCCAGGCATTGATATAATCGCGCGGCTGCAGCAGCAGCGTAACTGGAAGTGTTGAGGCAAATGCACAATAAATCAGCAGCAAAATGGTCCATGACCCGGTCGCCGGCATTCCCCAGATAACCGGCAGCTGCGAAATCCCGGGATAACGGTGTTCCAGCCAGGCGCCGAAGGCTATCGTTACATACATCCCCGCTACCGCAAGAATCGTACAGCCCAATACACTGGCATTCTTTTTGTACACCGCCCAGCCCAGCCAGACGGCAATGGGAATCTGCAGCCATGTGGGAATCACACAGGATGGATACAGCTTAAAGACCGTCGCAATCACGATTCCGAATATCGCAATGACAATCAGCAGGGCGAAAAATACGATTAGAAAGAACAGTATCCGCACCCGACGATTGATATAGCGGGCGGCGATTTCGGAAATGCTTTTGCCTTCATTCCGCATCGAAACCACCAGTGAACCAAAGTCATGCACCGCGCCCATAAAAATACTGCCCAATACCACCCACAGCAGCGCCGGCAGCCATCCCCAAATCAGTCCGATTGCAGGACCGACAATCGGCCCGGTCCCGGCAATAGAAGTAAAATGATGCCCGAACAGAATCCCTTTGCGTGAGGGCACAAAATCAATCCCGTCTTCTTTTTCCCGGCTGGGAACCGGATTTTCCGGATGAATCCGGAACACTTTTGAGGCCAGCCATCGGCCGTAGGTGAAATAGGCCGCAATGTATCCCAACCCACAAACTAATGTTAATATCAATGCATCCATATCAAACTACACTTCCTCAATTTACTCGGCCAGCTTTCTTCGCTGTCTTTCGCGAAACAGCAGCCGCAGCGGCACTTCTTCCAGGTCCAGAATCTCACTGAGGCGATTGGTCGCGTACCGTCGGAAACTTTCATCAAACAGATTGAGCCGGTTGACAAACAGCAGTATCGACACCGGACTGGTCGAAACCTGGGTGGCGTAATAGATCTTCGGCACGCCGCGTTTTTGTGCGCCCGTGCGTTCCTGACGCAGGGCCTCGATAGCCTTATTGAGTTTGCCGGTGGAGATTTTACGGGAGGCCTGTTTGAACAGCTCCGTGGCCAAATCCAGCACGCTTGCCACATTCCGGCCATCAATCGCCGTGGTAAAGGCGATCGGCGCATGGGGCAGACCCGTAATCACTTTACCCAGATAATCGGCATAATCATCCGTGCCTGCATAGCCTTTGGCCAAATCCCACTTATTTACGACCAGAATACACGGCTTATATTCCATTTCAATCAAACTGGCTAATTTCTTATCCACCTGCCCTAAAGGCGTGGTCGCATCCATCAAAAACAAAATCACATCGGCGCGTTTAATGCTGCGCTCGGCACGGGTATAGCCATAAAATTCGACGCTGTTATCCATCCTGGCCTTTTTTCGCACGCCGGCGGTATCAATGACAACCATCGTTCGACCATCTTTTTCAAACCGCACGTCCACCGCATCCCGTGTTGTTCCCGGTACCTCGCTGGCAATCACGCGATTTTCGCCGACTATCGCATTGACAAAGGTACTCTTGCCGGCATTGCGTTTGCCGACAATGGCAATCTTCATAATCGCCTCTTTGGGTTTTTCTTTCGGCAGATGATCCAGCGCCGCGCAAATCTGCTCTAAAATTGTCGTCTTATTCAGATTATGCGTCGTCGAAATACAAATCGGGTCACCAAAACCCAGCTGGGTAAATTCCGAAGCTCCGCGAGCATGCCTGGGTGTATCACATTTATTGGCGACAAAAATGACCTTCAGATTATGCTTTCGCAGCAATTCGGCCATCTTGATATCGAGCTGAACAAGCCCTTCCTGAACATCAACCACGAACACCACCACCGCCGCGGTGGCCAGCGCGGTAAAGATTTGATTTTCGATATGCTCACTGAGAGCATCACTATCGACAATCCCGTAGCCGCCGGTGTCAATCAGTTCAAAATAGCGATCTTCATAATCAACAATCGCCGAGACACGGTCGCGCGTCACTCCCGGGGTCGGCTCAACAATACTAATCATCTCGCCAACCAGCGCGTTAAACAGACTGCTTTTGCCGACATTCGGCCGGCCTACGATTGCTACGATGGGTAATGCCATAAGCTTCTTTCAAGAGTAATTATATCCATTAAAAGTTTCGCATTATACCAGAACCACGTTCAGGAATAAAGAGTCTTCCGCCATTGCACTTCTCATAACTCTGTGGTATCGTTTATTTTACAGATTTTGATACAATCTGGCCGAAATACAATCTAACAAACAGAAAAACATTATGGAAATACCAAATGCCAGGATCAGCGACCAAAAAATGTCCTTTTTGCGGCGAGCGAATCAACGTTGAAGCGGTTAAATGCCGCTTCTGCAAGGAGTTCCTTGAAGACGACGCCGGGCTTCCGGTGTCCAACCACGCCCGCAAGCGGCTGGCTCCCCGTCCGGAAGAAGCGGGGGCTGACGAGGCAAAAGGCGATGAGGTCCTTGTCGCCGTCCCTTCGCTTTGGGGGATAGCCGGAGCGTTTTTGTCTTGTATTATCTTTTTTGGCCTCGGGCTATTTTTATTAATCTGGGCTGACGGCGGACTGCTCCAAAAAACGTCTCTGCCCCAAGCCAATCAAATTCAGATTCAGCAGACAATCCGCCTAAGCGGTCTGGGAGTGATTTTCGTCGTCGGTATTATTCTGACCTGGAAAATCGCCCGGCTCAAAAGCATCCGTTACGAGATTTCGGTCGACCGCATCGAATGGATTCGCGGCATCTTCAGCCGCAAAATCGACAACATCGATATGTTCCGGGTCGTGGATATCAAGCTGCACC
>JBHJNC010000071.1:0-5111 GCA_048497675.1 Gimesia maris | reverse complement strand
TTTCTATGAATAGAAACATTGGTAATAATCCAGTATCTTTGTGGTGGTGGCCTGGCAGACAAGCTGACAGGTGAACAGTTTCTATAAATAGTGAATTAAAAGACCTGAAAGCTCGAGAAAAGTATTCAGGTCTTTTTTTTTAGAATTTACGGTAGATTATCGAAGGTATTATTATGAATGAGTTCGAAAAGCGGATAGAAAAGGGCAAGCCCGGACAGATTATTCCTATTGTTAAAGAAATAGATATTCGATGTCCAGTAGAGTTTTTCGCGAAACTGACCGACTATGGGCGTGCCAAACATAGTTGTCTGTATGAGTCGCGAGATTATCTGTCCGGCAGCGGTGCAGGGGAATTGACCTTTGGCACGGCACTGCCGGCGTTGTATTTGTCCGGAACAGGTAACCGTTTTACTATACGAGCACTTACTCCCACAGGAAAACGTCTTGTCGGGTACTTGAAAAATCAGCCCAATCGGTTTGTCTTTTGTGAATCGATTGACTTTGCTGCTGATGAAATCAGCGGGGTCATTCGACGAACCGAGGGTGCCATGGATGAACAGAGCCGACTGAAAAGTGCCAATCAGATGGATGTAATTCGCGCGGTGGCGTTTGGGTTTGAATTGGCCAGCAAGCCGTTCCGAATTACCTGCGGGCTTTTGGGGGCAATCAGTTATGATTTTATCGACCAGTTTGAGAAATTGCCGGAAAACAAGAGCGATATTCTCGGCAATCCCGATTACGAACTATATTTTGCTGACAACATTTTCTTGCTGGATCATAAAAAAGGGCAGGGGTTTGTGGTTGTAAATGCCATCATTACCGATGGTGACCGCAAGCGAATCTATCAGGAAGCGATGGATACGTTTGATTACTACTATGAAAAAATGCAGCAGGAAGTTCCTCAGCCCCGACCCTATATCGGTACTTTGCCCCAGGCTTCGACCGATACGCCGCAAGCTGAATATGAACAGATGGTTTTGAAAGCCAAACAGCACATTTTAGACGGTGATATTTTCCAGGTGGTCCTGAGCCGAACCCACATTGAGCCTTGTGCGGCAGAACCGCTGGATGTTTATCGCAAGCTCCGTAAGCTGAATCCGTCACCCTATATGTTCTATCTGAATACCGATAATACAGCTCTGATGGGGGCCAGTCCTGAATTGAATCTTCGGGTCAGCGGCACATCCGAGCGAGTGGTTGAGATTCGCCCGATTGCCGGTACCAAGCCCCGCGGCAGAGTTGATGGCAAGATTGACCCCGATATGGATATGCGGTATGAGGCGGAACTAAAGCTTGACCGCAAGGAGTTGGCTGAGCACATGATGCTGGTGGATTTGGCACGCAATGATATTGCCCGTGTTGCCACGCCGGGCAGCCGAACGGTCAACGAGATGCTGACCGTAGAAAAGTATGAGTCGGTGATGCATCTTGTCAGCAATGTCAAGGGAACATTGCGAAAAGATTTAGATGCACTGAGTGCATATCTGGCGACGATGAATATGGGAACCCTGACCGGGGCGCCGAAAATTGAAGCGATGAAGATTATCCGGAACCTGGAGAAGAACAAACGCGGCTATTACGGCGGGGCGGTCATGTACCTGACGGTCGATGGTCAATTTGACAGCTGTATTACCATCCGCAGTATGCAGATCCGTGACCACAAAGCATATATTCGGGCGGGAGCAGGTATTGTCCATGATAGTGTGCCAAAAACGGAATATGAAGAAACCGTACATAAATCCGGTTCGTGCCTGAAAGCGATCCGCAGCGCCTGCGAGCAAATCGGAAAACCCAATAATCAATAAACAGGAATTTAATTATGGAAATCAAACCTGTAAATGTTTTATTTATCGATAATTTTGATTCATTCACCTATAATCTGGTTGATGAATTCGCCAAACGGAAATGCCTTACGCGAGTCTATCGTGCCGATACGCCGCTGGAGGATTTGAAGAAAGCCGCTGCAGAATTTAATTCGCAGCTGCTGGTCTTGTCGCCGGGGCCGGGTAATCCCGATACGGCAGGGGTTACTCTTGCGGCCATTGATGCATTTAAAGACAAGCTCCCGATTTTTGGGGTATGCCTGGGGCATCAGGCGTTGGTGCAGTATTTTGGAGGGGCTATCAGCCATGCTCCGCGCGTGATGCACGGCAAGCCGTCGCGTATTACTCACCATGGTACAGGCTTGTTTGAAGGGCTTGAAAATCCGCTGCAGGTTGGCCGTTATCATAGCTTATGTGCGATGAGGATGCCGGAGTGTATGGAAGTTACGGCCGAATTCGATGGGATCGTTATGGGCGCCAACCACAAGACGCTGCCGATCTACGGCGTACAGTTTCACCCGGAAAGCATCCTGACGCCAACCGGCGGTCGCATTATTGAGAATATGCTCAAGCTCGCATCGGCATACCAATCCGCATAAATTACCGCGTAAAAGGAGATGACACGAATGATTAAAATCACAAATTACCTGAATATCATCCTGGAAGGCAAAGACCTGACTTTTGACCAGGCCAAATCGCTGCTGGATACCATTTTTACCGGCGAAGTGCCCGAATTGCAAATCGCCGCTTTTTTGGCCGCGATGCGGGTTAAAAAGGCCTCCGTCAGTGAATTGGCGGGGCTGGCATCCTCGCTTCGTGAGCATGCGGTCAAAGTGGAAACCGGACTGGACAACCTGGTGGATACCTGCGGTACGGGCGGGGCGGCGATGAAGACATTTAATATCTCTACGGCGGCCGCATTTGTTGCAGCAGGCGCTGGAGTTTATGTCGCCAAGCATGGTAACCGCGCTATCACCAGCAACTGCGGGTCAGCCGATGTGCTGACTGCTCTGGGAGTCAATGTCGCACCTGGACCTGAAAAAGTCGCCCAATGTATTCGGCAGGCCCATATCGGGTTTATGTTTGCCCCCAAATTTCATCCGGCGATGAGGCACGTCCAGCCGGTACGGCAATCGCTCGACTTTCGGACGGCATTTAATATCTTAGGCCCGCTGGCTAATCCGGCCGGAGCAACCGCACAGGTTATGGGGGTCTCGGATGAATCGTTGATGTCCCGTATCGCCGAGACCCTGCATCAGCTTGGCGTTAAGCGAGCCATGGTCGTTCACAGCAACGGTCTTGATGAAATCAGCACCATGGGACCAACTCAAATCATTCATCTCGAATCCGGCAATTTTAGAGAGGAAAAACTCGATCCGGTATATCTGGGAATCAAACGGGCTGATTTTAATGACCTGATGGGCGGAGATGCCGAGAGTAATGCTCAAATTGTCCGAAGTATTCTAAGCGGCAGGGAAAACGGCCCTCGAAAAGATATTGTGGTATTAAATGCCGCGGCGGCTATAATAGTTGCCGGTCTGGCAAAGGATTTTGTCGAAGGAATCGAATTAGCCGATAAGGCTATCGAAAACGGTTCAGCCTCCAATTGCCTCGACCAACTGGTAAAAATCAGCAATAGTTAATTTCAGGAGACATTGGCACAATGTTAATGGTTAAGGTCAAAATATGCGGTGTTACGAATACGGAAGACGCCGTAGCTGCGGTTGAAATGGGAGCGGATTTGCTGGGATTCAATTTCTATCCTAAAAGTCCCCGTTATGTCCCATTTGAAAAAGCCGAGTCAATTATCCGCAAAATACCTACTTCGGTTGACACCGTCGGCGTGTTTGTCAATCCTCAGCCTGTGGAACTCAAGCAGATTGTTGAGGCCGGATTTTTCAATTGGATTCAGCTTCACGGCGATGAGACTCCCGAATACTGCAGCAAGCTGAACTGGACAAATGCGCGAATAATCAAGGCGATCCGTGTCAAATCAGCCGAAGATATACAGAATTCCTATCGGTATCCGGTGGATGCGATTTTGCTGGACTCGTTTGACAAAGACCTTTACGGCGGCACCGGTAAGCCCTTCGACTGGTCATTGATTGGCAATCTCCACCGACGTCTATTTCTTGCCGGGGGAATCAATCCAGACAATGTCGTCGCTGCGGTTCGGCACGGTGTTTATTGTATTGATGTGTGCAGCGGGATTGAATCCGCACCCGGAAAAAAAGACCATAAAAAAATGAAACTATTATTTGATAATATACGCATTGCTGCAGGACAAAAGGTTAGAGCATGAAACACAGCGGACGATTTGGACAATTTGGCGGATTCTATGTGCCGGAAGTATTGATTCCGGCACTGGAAGAGATCGAGCAGGCGTTTGACTGCTTTAAGAATGATTCTGCGTTTATCGCAGACCTGAACAATCTTTATACACATTATGCAGGCAGGCCGTCGCCGCTGTACTTTGCCAAGCGGCTTAGTGACTATGTCGGCTTTCAGGTCTATATCAAACGTGAGGACTTGCTGCACGGCGGAGCGCACAAAATTAACAATACGCTCGGCCAGGGCCTGCTGGCGCGCTATATGGGCAAAAAGAAACTGATTGCCGAAACCGGCGCCGGCCAGCATGGACTGGCCACTGCTACCGTTGGAGCCCTGTTCGGCATGGAAACCAAGATTTTTATGGGCTCCATTGATGTGGAACGCCAAAGTCTCAATGTGCATAAAATGAAACTTCTGGGGGCGGAAGTCATTCCCGTCAGCGGCGGAACGTGTACGCTTAAAGACGCAATTAATGATGCGTTAAGATACTGGACGGCCCATATCGAAGATACATTTTATCTTTTTGGCACCGCCGGCGGGCCGCATCCCTATCCAACCATTGTCAAGCATTTCCAGTCGCCTATCGGCGAGGAGGCCCGCAGTCAGAGTCTTCAGCAAATCGGCAGGCTGCCGGATATGGTTGTTGCGTGCGTTGGCGGCGGTTCGAATGCAATCGGTATTTTCAATGGTTTCGTGGCGGACAAGGACGTTCAGCTCGTTGGCGTAGAAGGTGCAGGCAAGGGCATCGAAACCGGCCACCATTGCGCAACGCTGTCGGTCGGCAGTGTCGGTGTCCTGCATGGGGCGAGAACCTATCTATTGCAGGATTAAAACGGCCAGATTCACGAAACTGAGTGTATTTCAGCCGGGCTGGATTATCCCGGCGTGGGCCCTGAACATTCGTATCTTAAAGATATCGGGCGGGCGAAATATTTCAATGTGACCGATGAACAGGTG
>JBHJNC010000070.1:0-5817 GCA_048497675.1 Gimesia maris | reverse complement strand
GGCGATCTTTGGTATCGGTAACATATAAATAAATAATCCGTTCGCTCAAGTCGCATTGCTGCAATTGGCTGATGGCCCCTCCCACTGTCATGTCTTCAGCTAAACGAACAAAATCCTGGTAGCTGTGCTGTATGACAGATTCGTCCAAAAAGTCTTTTTTAAACATAAAATCCTTTCCAAAGATTGTCTGAATTGTAGTCAAAAAAAAACTTTTGACAAGCGCGGTCCCAAAATCGATGCAATTGGTGTTCCAATAAGGCCCAGGTCTAAAAAAGTCTGTTTTTTACGTTTTTTCACTTGTTTTGCCGATATAACATGAAGCTGTAAAATGTCTTATGGTAGAGTTTAGGATAGACAAACGAGTATAGAATTGACATCGGCGCCATTTTGGCGATAATAACCCGACCGTATGTAGAGTCTGTTGCTTATGGAAAGGCAATGGACAAGAGCGGTCTTTTATTGACGGAGACAGATATGAATCGTAACGTTTTTGCAGGGCTCGTGTTAGCAGTTTTAGTCGTAGTTACTTTTACGGGTTGTAAAAAACCGATAAAAGTAGAAAAACCGGACTATTATCGTCAATTGCCTCCCGGCCAGACAGCTCTTCGCAAAATTACTGACCCTGCGATGATTCCTGACATTACCTATGCCTGCTATGAAGTCCTCGATTTGCGTCAATCGATCGATTACAGCCTGCGTTATCTTGCTAAGCCCAGCAGTAAGAAGTACTTCCCCTTTGGTGAAGACATTTCCCATGAGCGTGCGGTGGCCAGCTTGAAGACCCTGGCGCGGCTGCTGGATAGCGGCCTTGCCGGAAGACCTCTTGCTGCAGCCATCAATGAACAGTTTGAGTTCTACCAGTCTGTTGGCTGTGATGATATGGGGACGGTGCTTTATACGGGTTACTATACGCCGATATTCGATGGTTCTCTGACGCCAACCAGCGTCTATCGTTATCCGCTTTACAAGCAGCCTAAAGATTTGGTTAAGGGGGAAGACGGCGTAATCCTCGGGCGGAAAAACGCGGACGGGACTTTTTCTCTCTATCCGGATAGAAAAGAACTTGAAACGAGCGGGCAGCTCAAGGGACTGGAGCTGGTTTACCTGGCCGATCCTTTTGAGGTGTATATCGCTCAGGTGCAGGGTTCAGCCAAAATTCGCACGGCCGACGGCAAATTGCTGACCATTGGTTACACAGCCAACAATGGACATGAATACAAGAGTATTGGCGAAGAGATGATTCGGGACGGGGTGCTGACCCGCGAGCAGCTCAGCCTGCAACAGATGATTGAATACTTCAAGGCGAATCCGCAGATGGTGGATACCTATACTCAGCGTAATCCGCGTTTTGTGTTTTTCCAGTTTGACAGCGGGGAGCCTCGCGGCAGTCTTAATGAGCCGGTAACGGCCATGCGTTCGATTGCTACGGATAAATCGATTTATCCAAGAGCATGCATCGGATTGCTTCAGACACGCCTGCCTCGCTTGAATGGAATGGAAATTACGGACAGACCATATACTGGATTTGCATTGGATCGGGATACCGGCGGTGCGATTCGTGCTCCGGGCCGGTGTGATGTGTATATGGGCGTCGGAGATCAGGCCAGCAAGCTGGCCGGACGAGTCTATCAGGAAGGCAAGCTCTATTACATTTTCGTCAAGCCAGAGCTGATGGCCTCAGAATCTGCAGCTGGTGTGACGGAAACCAAGCCCGAAGCACAACAGCCAGCATACTGACAACCTCTTGTGATCGTGAGAACAAATGAATTTTAAGCTCAAGTTCCTCGGCGCAGCCGGCAATGTAACCGGATCCCGGCATTTGCTGGAATTTAATGGTACAAAAGTATTGGTTGATTGCGGTCTTTTCCAGGAACGTGAGTATCAGGACCGCAACTGGGAAAATTTTACATTTATTCCGGCTGAACTGGATGCGGTATTGCTCACGCATGCCCATCTGGATCATTGCGGGTTGATACCCAAGCTGGTCAAAGAAGGTTTCAAGGGAAAAGTTTATTGCTCTCCGGCGACCACTGAAATCTCCAAAATAGTGCTGCTTGATTCCGGTAAGCTGCAAGAAGAAGATGCCGCATTCAAACGCAAACGTCATAAAAAAGAAGGCCGTGAAAGTCCCCGCCCTGTCGAACCGCTTTACACGATGGAAGACGCCGACAAGTGTCTCGGTGTCTTTAATTCTGTTCCATTTGGTCAGGTGTTTTCGCCGATTGCGGGAATTGATGTCTGTTTCTATGAAGCAGGGCATATTCTGGGGGCTTCGATTATTAAAGTTACGCTCAAACTGAATGGCGAAACGCGCGTTATTCTGTTTACGGGCGATTTAGGCCGCAGCAATAAGCCTATTATTCGCGATCCAGCTATCTTTGAAGAAGCTGATTATGTTATGTTGGAATCAACCTACGGCGACCGCGAACATACGACGACGGAAGATACCAAGGACCAGCTTGCCAATGCAGTCAATTCGACTTGGCAAGCGGGCGGCAACCTGGTTGTGCCGAGTTTTTCCATTGAACGCAGTCAGGAAGTATTGTACTTCCTGAATGAACTGCTGATGGAGGATCGAATTCCGCACATCATGACATTCCTGGACAGCCCAATGGCGGTCAAGGTAACGGAGATATTTGAAAAGCATCCTGAATTGTATGACCAGCAGATGCGGTCGATTATTCTGAAAAATGGCTCACCTTTCAGCTTTAAAGGTTTGGTTAAGGTTCAATCCACGCCGGAATCCAAAGCAATTAACCACATCAAGGGTACGGTGATGATTATTGCCGGCTCCGGGATGTGTACCGGCGGCCGTATTAAACACCATCTGGTTAACAATATTTCACGTCCGGAAAGTACGATTCTGTTTGTTGGCTATCAGGCGAATGGCACACTGGGCCGTGAGATTCTGGATGGCAAGCCGGAGGTTCGTATTTTAGGTCAGATGTATCGGGTCAAGGCCAAAGTCGTTAAGGCACAGGGGTTTAGTGCCCATGCGGACAGGAAAGAAATGCTGGACTGGCTGAGTAATTTTAAACGGCCGCCCAAAAAGGTGATTCTGATTCATGGTGAAAAAACGGTCTGTGAGAGTTTTCAGCAATATCTTTCAGAACGAACCGGCTGGGATGTTATTGTGCCGGAATATCAACAAGAAATACTGCTGGATTGACTTATTAGAAGATGTTGTATGTCTTGAATAAAAAATCTATTTTGGATGTTTTTTTATTGTTTTGCTTTTTTTTTTTGAGTCTGTATAGTGAAGCATTGTAAGAGATGCGGAAAAGGGTTTCCGCATTATTTCTGACCTGTTTGTCGGTGTGGCCTATGGGTCTAAATTTTTTATTTTTTGGAGTCTATAATGGCAAAGAAAGTGTATGTGGGCAATCTGAGTTCAGGTTGCGACAACGCAGGCTTAGAAGCGTTGTTTAGTCCGTTTGGAACGGTCGAAAGCGTCAATGTCGTGATGGATCGCGAAACAGGTCAGAGCAAGGGGTTCGGTTTTGTTCAAATGAGCTCTGATCAGGAAGCTCAGGCAGCGATGGATGCCCTGAACGGCAAAGAAGTCGAAGGCCGGGGGCTCAAAGTGGCAGAAGCGATTCCGCCGAAAATGAATAAGCCTCGCTTTGGCGGCGGCGGTGGTGGTGGCGGCGGCAGACGTCCCGGCGGTTTCGGCGGCGGCAGAGGCGGACGCCCCGGCGGTGATCGCGGTGGAAATCGTGATCGCGGCGGCGACCGTGGCGGACGTCCCGGTGGTTTCGGCAGACGTTAAACCCTGTTTGTTGCCTTTCAATCTACTACTAAACAAAATCCTCCCGATTCACTTGTGTATTTGCGAGGATTTTGTTTTTTTGGGGTTAGCCGTTGAAAGCAGGGCTTACCAATTCGGAAATCGCCGTTTTAGGGTTAGCCAGTCCCTCAGAATTGGAATAGACTGGTGAATTGGCCTTAGGCGGCTATCCGGATCACAGCTCCAGTCTACTGGAAATTCTAAAATGGTAAATCCATGCTGGGCGGCCAGTAAGATAATCTCGATGTCGAAGATAAACCCATCGAGCTTGCTTAGGGCATAGAGTTGGCGAGCAGTATCGCCATCATAGACTTTGAAGCCGCATTGTGTATCTGTCAGGTGTTTATGTCGTCGGAGACCTCCGATGAGGAATCTACGAAATAGCCCCGAACAGAATCGGCGGTAAAAAGACTGGCCGCGGATGATGTGACAGCCGCTAAGAACTCGTGAACCATGGGCGATCCGGCAAGCTCCGTTTTGAATCAGGGCTATTCCTTTGTGTACCTGGTCAAAAGGCACACAGTTTCCACTGTCGGCAAAGAGAACATACTTGCCATGACTTGCGAGGATGCCGGTTCGTACTGCGCAACCTTTGCCGTGATGCGGGTCCAGCCGTATGACGTTTAATGGAATAGCAGACAGTTTTCCGGCTTCTTGGGCAATCTGCGAAGTGCCATCGTGACTTCCATCATCAACTACAATAATTTCACCGGATAGTTTAGAATGAATAAGAAAACTCGCCGCGGCTGCGATGTCGGCGGCGATTTTTTGGGCTTCGTTATACGCCGGTATTACGATGGACAGGCCGACCGGAAATAAGACAGAATCAGTCAACTTTTGCAATCCTTGTTCTATTTAACACTGGTAGAGCTATTTTTTGGCATCGACATGCACCTTAATGACCATTTTTCGCACCTTTTCGGGCTTTTGGATCTGGAGGCAGGGGCGATGAATATCGTGGGGGTAGAGAACCGCAAACTGTCCGGGCTGAAGGTATATCGAAGTCTTGTATTTTGGGGCCTGATAAAAAGCAACATCTTTTTCTTCGGAATAGGCCTCTGTCACCGGGAGGTTTTTATCAAGAGAGACCTCCAACATCTCGCTGCCTTCCAGCAGTAATTGGATATCGATGTATTTTTGGTGCGATTCAAATTTGCCATTTTCGGCGGGTTTGGTTTCATAGTTCATCACAATAGCATAAATCGTATTACCTTCAATTTCGAACCGGCCATCAGGCAGAGAACGGTCGAATTGGGTCGCAAAATGCAGGGCTCGGCAGAGGGGGTCTTGCTCATCAAAATACAGAGCGGTATTGTCAAAGACATCAAAAATCATATTAAATCCTTTCTTTGTCGCCTAATTAACCTAAAAAAAAGGTGTTGTCAAGGATTTTAGGCACTATTTTATCGAGTCTACAGGGAAGTTTGGAGTCTTTGCTTGATTAATCTGAAAAATCAGATAATATCTTATCATTATGTGCGTTTTAGGACAGCCGTTTCGGGATACATGAAGGCTTGCCCAGAAAAGAGGATGGTATTGCTCATCTCCAACGGCAGTCCAACTGAAAAAAGAATTGAGAATTACAAGATCAGGATTGGGAAATCAAGAAACTTCAATGCTCCGATAAAAGCAAGAAAATATCCGGGACAAAATTCAACTATATTCCCAGTTGATATTGGGCGTGTATTCAGTACAATACACCCCCAAAACGGTCAAGAAGTGGATTTATGGATCAATTTAAAGAGCAATGGATGATATCAACAGGCAAACTTAAGTGCGTTATTATTGAGAAAGGAGACCTGAGTGTATGCAGTTAGGTTCGATTGATTATGTGATTATGGCCATTTATGTGTTGGCGGTCGTTGGCATCGGATGGGTTTTGAGGTCGTATATGAAGACCTCGGCGGACTTTCTGACATCCGGCCGGTCGATTCCTGCCTGGGTGACGGGTTTGGCGTTTATTTCTGCAAACCTGGGTGCGCTGGAACTGGTTGGAATGGCCGCAAGTGGTGCCAAATACGGTATCGCAA
>JBHJNC010000069.1:0-5269 GCA_048497675.1 Gimesia maris | reverse complement strand
GAGTACTTCAAGAACTCCTGGTTTTTCTTTTCGTACTGGTCAATTTCCCATTTCTGCCGATTATAGACTTTCACAACGCGAAGAGCATTGATGGCTTCCTGAATACGGCCGAGCATCTGGGCGGAAGTAACCAATGACTTTTTGGAGGCCTTTTTCATTTTTTTGCCGATGATGGCGATTACGCCAATCACCATCGGGGCCGAGCCCATAAACAGCAATGTCAGCTTCCAGTTGATAACAAACGCACCAACCAAAGCGCCGACTGCAATCATCGGTTCGCGCAGCGCCTTGCCAAAAAGGACTTTAATCCCCTTACCGCTGTGGGCAACGTCGCCGATGATGCGGCTGGTGGTATCGCTGGTGCCGCGTGAGGCAAAGAAACCGACCGGCATATACATCACATGACGGAAGACGTCTTCGCGCAGTCGCGTGTTGGCAACGGTTACAATTTTTTCAGCCAGAAAAGACTGATAAAATTTTGCCCAGCAGCGGAGAATTGTAATGAAAATCATCCCCACAATGACAACACACATCGCCGATAAGACATTTTTCTTGTTTTCGCTGCGAGGAATAAAGCTAACCGGCCACTGCACCAGATCCGCATAAAAAGGCTTTTGAGATGAGGGCTTAGTAATCGTCAAAATCTCGAGATTATTCTGGTCATCATACCGGCGAATGGAAAGTGTCATAGACTTGTCATTCCCAATCGCCGCAAGCGTTTCGAGCATTTGGGCAGGCGAGGTCTGCGGCTCCGGATGTCCATCACTACTCAGCGAGACAATCTGGTCGCCGCGATGAAGGCCCGCCGTGGAAGCCCAGGTCGGATGTTTTACAAACAAACCCTGTTCGTTGTCGATGCGATTGACTTGCAGATAGAGGACTTTTTCGGAGGTTTTATCCTTGAAATCGCTGCGGCTGGGGACATAAAAATCCATTCCATAGCGGCCATTACAAATTTTTCGGTCGACCCAACTATGGAGACCTTCTTCTTCCATCATGACCTTGAGCAGCGGAATGATTGTCAGAAAACTGGCCGAGAACATCAGCGATATAATCACCGCCCACATCATCAACGCTATCAGCGACGGCCACTGCGGCCAGACATAGCCAAGAACGCGTTTAAACGCGGATAAATCGGTTGTTCTGTTTTTGCTCATTATTACCAATTGCCTTTCTATATGATAAGTCCGCGCGGGCAAAACCCAGGTGCGAACCTTATTTGTTTCCAAATTAAAGCGGTAAGTTTAATCCAGAAATACGTTTGGGTCAAGATAAACCCGACTTGAGCTCAGGGGCCAAATCAGCGGTTGGCGTACATGCTCTGGTAGTATTGCTGATATTGTCCGGAGACAATATGATTCAGCCAGGCGGTGTTGGCCAGGTACCAGTCGATGGTTTTGACAATGCCCTGTTCGAAGGTGACCGAAGGCGACCAGCCGAGCTCGTTCATAATTTTGGCAGAATCGATGGCGTAGCGGCGGTCATGGCCGGGGCGGTCTTTGACGTATTTAATCAGCGATTTGGGTTTACCCAGACGCTCCAAGATGATGCCGACGACTTCGAGGTTGGTTTTTTCGTTGTTGCCGCCGACGTTGTAGATGGTGCCGGGCTGGGCCTGGGTCAGGACTTTCCAGATGGCGGTGCAGTGGTCATAGACATACAGCCAGTCGCGGACATAGAGACCGTCGCCGTACATCGGCAGGTCTTTGTCGCTCAGGGCGTTATTGATCATCAGCGGGATCATCTTTTCGGGGAATTGGAACGGCCCGTAGTTGTTCGAGCACCGCGTAATATTGTATCGCAGACCCCAGCTATGGCCAAAGGCCTTAACGAGCATATCGGCCGAGGCCTTGCTGGCTGAATAGGGCGAATTTGGACTAAGCGGCGTGGTCTCTATGAAGAAACCTTCTTCGCCCAACGAACCATAGACTTCGTCGGTGGATACCTGCAGGAACCGCTCAAGTTTGTGGTCTAAGGCGATTTTCAGCAGGTTGAGCGTGCCGGCAACATTGGTCTGGATGAAGATGCCCGGCTCGACGAGCGAACGGTCGACGTGGCTTTCGGCGGCGAAGTTGACAATCGCGTCAATCTTGTACTTAACGACCAGGTCATTGACTAACTTACTGTCGCAGATGTCGCCTTTGACAAAGATATGATTGGCGTGGTCAAGATATTCGCCGAGGCTCTCGAGGTTGCCCGCGTAAGTCAGATTGTCCAGATTCACAACGCGCACATTCGGTTGTTCGGCCAGGACCATTCGCACAAAATTGCTGCCGATAAAGCCGGCGCCGCCGGTGACTAAGATTGTTCTCATAAGGACTCCAGATAAGCCGTGAGCATCGACTGCCACGAATTGATTTTGATGTTTAAGGTTTTTTCGAGTTTGCCGCAGTCAAAACAGCTATTGAGCGGACGCTTGGCCGCGGAGGGGAAATCGCTGGTTTTGCACGGCGATAGATTGACGTTCATTTTGAGGGCATTGAATAGAAATTGTGCCATTTCGTATCGACTGACATAGCCGCTTGCGGCAAGGTGGAATACGCCCTGCGGGAAAGCCGGCAATTGAATCAGCTGCCGCAGCATTTGGGCGGCCTCCGTCGTTGCGGTCGGCGAACCAATCTGGTCATCGACAACACGCAAGGGTTTACCGGCGTTGGCCGCGTCGAGCAATTTCTTGATAAAGTTCACCCCGTTTTTGCCGTAGGTCCACTGCACACGGACGATGCAGGCACGACATCCGGAGGCGGTCAGGGCCTGTTCGCCGGCATATTTGCTCGCTCCATAAGCGCTGAGCGGATTGGCAGGGTCGGTTTCGCGATAGGGTCTGTCGAGTGTGCCGTCAAAAACGAAATCCGTGCTGATGTGCAGGACGGGAATGTTCGCGGCCTTGGCGAGATTGCCCAGCTTGCCGACAGCCTGACCGTTGACACGAAAGGCGAGTTCTTTTTCGGTTTCGGCTTTCTCGACGTTGGTATAGGCGGCACAGTTGACAATCACGGCGGCATTCTGAATTGCTTTGGACAGATGCTCGCAGTTGGAAACGTCAAACTCGGGCAAATCATAGCCGACAGCGGCAATCCCGACGGCGGACAATTCCGCCATCAAATCCGTGCCGAGCATGCCTTTGGCTCCGAGAACAACGACCTTGCCGCTCATCTTATTTCGCTCCCGGATATAGTGGTAATTTTGATTTGGGCAAATCGCACAGCTTGCCGTATGCAGCGTCTTTGGCCGAGAGCTGCGGGGCGGCGATGGGCCATTTAATGCCGATATCCGGGTCATTCCAGGCAATGCCGCCTTCATTGGCGGGGCTATAGTACTCGGTGCACTTGTAATGGAATAAGGCCGTGTCGCTCAGAACACAAAAGCCATGAGCAAAACCGGCGGGGACAAAGAACTGCCGGTGGTTATCCGCGGATAAAGTTACGCCAACCCATTTGCCGAATGTGGGCGAGCCGAGCCGAATATCGACAGCAACATCAAAGACTTCACCAATGAGAACCTCGACGAGCTTGCCTTGCGGATTGGGATTTTGGAAATGCAGGCCGCGCAGTACGCCCTTTTGAGAGAAAGAGACGTTGTCCTGCACAAACGGCCCGGGGATGCCGGCATCCTGGTACCGCTGGGCGCTGAAGGTTTCCATAAAGAAGCCTCGCGCATCGCCGAACACTTTCGGCTCAACGATAATTACGCCGGGGATTTCGGTTTCGATGCGGTTCATTTGATGGTTCCATTGACCAGGTGAATCAGGTACTGGCCGTATTCATTTTTCTTGAGCGGTTCGGCCTGCCGCAGAACGGACTCTCCGTCGATCCATTTCATCCGGTAAGCGATTTCTTCCGGACAGGCAATCATCAGGCCCTGACGCTGCTGAACGGTCTGGACGAAATTGCTCGCCTGCAGCATCGACTCGTGCGTGCCGGTATCCAGCCAGGCGATGCCGCGGCTTAATGTTTCCGCACGCAGGCTGCCGCGTTTGAGGTATTCTTTGTTGACGTCGGTAATTTCCAGTTCGCCGCGAGCGGAAGGCTTAATCGAGGCGGCGATTTCGGTAATCTGCTGATCATAGAAATACAGCCCGACCGCGGCATAATTTGATTTGGGCTTGGCGGGCTTCTCTTCGATGCTGATGACTTTGCCGCCGTCGGCGAATTCAATCACGCCATAGCGTTCCGGGTCGCGGACCCAGTAACCGAAAATGGTTGCACCGTCCAGTGTCGCCTGTGCATTTCGCAGCGATGGCGTGAGTCCATGCCCGTAGAAGATATTATCGCCGAGAATCAGGCAGGCCGGGCCGTGGTTGATAAACTCTTTGCCGATGATAAATGCCTGTGCGAGGCCTTCGGGTTTGGGCTGAACGGCGTATTCAAGGGAGATGCCCCATTGGCTGCCGTCGCCGAGCAGGTCGCGGAACATCGGCGTATCATGCGGCGTGGAAATAACCAGGATCTCGCGAATCCCCGCCAGCATCAGCGTGGTCAGCGGATAATACACCATCGGCTTATCGTAAATCGGCAAAAGCTGCTTGCTGACCGACCGTGTGGCCGGATACAGACGTGTGCCGCTGCCGCCCGCTAATATAATGCCTTTTCGTGCCATATCGTATCTCGTCTGTTAAGTTAGTTTAAAACTGCTTTAAAAACCGCAAATCATTTTCGAACAGCAGCCGGATGTCGGTAATGCCGTATTTTTTCATCGCCAGCCGCTCGATGCCGAAGCCAAAGGCCCAGCCGGTATAGATTTCGCTGTCGATGCCGGCGGCGTTAAAGACGTTCGGATCCACCATCCCGCAGCCGCCGATTTCCATCCACGCCTGTCGGCCGTGCTTGTCGACCCAAAGAATATCCACTTCGCAGCTCGGCTCGGTGAACGGGAAAAAGCTCGGGCGGAAACGGAACTGGGTATCGGGGCCAAAGAAGATATGGATGAATTGATTGATCGTCGTTTTCAAGTCCACCATCGTAACGCCTTGGTCAACGACTAAGGCTTCGAGCTGATGGAACATGAACATATGCGTGGCGTCCACCGCATCGGGCCGATAGACCCGTCCCGGAGCGACAACGCGAATCGGCGGCTTTTGCGACTCCATCGCGCGGACCTGAATGGTTGAGGTCTGACTGCGAAGCAGCATCGATTCACCGACATAGAAATTGTCCATCGGGTCGCGTGCCGGATGCTCGGCGGGAATATTTAACGCGATAAAATTATGCCACTCGTCCTCGACTTCGGGGCCGTAGGCAATCTGAAAACCCATACGGCCAAAAATGTC
>JBHJNC010000068.1:0-7703 GCA_048497675.1 Gimesia maris | reverse complement strand
CGCCATTCAGCTGGATATCAAGGCCGAAGGCTTGCCGCATAATATTATGGTTAAAGCCATGGAGCAGGCCCGCAAAGCACGTCTGAGCATTCTTAACACGATGAAGCAGGCGATTGATAAGCCGCGTGAACAGCTCAGCGTCTATGCACCGAAGATTGTTACGATCAAGATTGATCCGGAATATATCGGCAAGGTCATTGGACCTTCGGGTAAGACCATCAAGGGCATTCAGGAACAGACCGGCTCGCTGATTGAAATCGAAGAAGACGGCACCGTCTCGATCAGCTGCGTCGGCGGCAACGGCCACATGGTTGCCCGCGGTATGATTGAAGCGATGACCACGCCTCCGCAGGTCGGCCGGATTTATCACAATTGCAAGGTTGTTTCGATAAAAGAGTTCGGCGCATTTGTCGAATTTGCCCCGGGGATTGAAGGGCTCTGTCATATCAGCGAGATTTCTGACAGCTATGTCAAGAATGTTGATGCGGTCTGCAAGGTCGGCGATATGGTCTCGGTCAAACTGCTGGCGATTGACGACCAGGGCCGGTTTAAATTGAGCCGTAAAGCCGCGATTCTTGAAATGAACAAAGACAAGAAACCCTCGTAACCTAAAATGAATAGATGTTCCGGCGTATCAGCCGGCGATTACCGCCGGCTGATACGATACGGATTCGGTTTCTGAACCAATATCGCGTTCTGATTAATTATGATGCAGGAACGTTTTCTACTTTTGGTTGCAGCGTTCAGAATATGGAATGCTTCATGAGAAAAGACGCCGTCATACTAATTGCAGATCACAGTTCACAGCGGACAGACAGCCTGGTAGGGCCGCTGGAAAATGCCGGCGCAAAAGTTGTCACCGCTTCAGGCGTTGCCGAAGCGATGGGTATGTTGTCGCACAAACGCGTGGATGCGGTGGTGTGCGATGTGTTTGCCGGTCAGGAGCCGGACGGGATTGAACTGCTGGTCCAAGTCCGCCGGGACAATCCTTCCGTGCCGATTATTCTCACTTCAGAGCAGGCGGACATCAATCTTTGTAAAGAAGCGATCCGCCGCGGGGCATACGATTTTCTTGTTTATCCCATAGAGTCTCGTTCTCTGCTGACTACGCTGGAGCGGGCGATTCCTTCCATAACGGTTCCCAAGGGGGCGTCGCTGGACTTCGTGTTTCCCGGGGTATTAAGCCGTTCCCCTGCCATGCAGAGTGTCTTTCGTGTGCTGCGCCGGGTCAGCAAGACGGATTTGAGCGTCTTGATTGAAGGTGAATCCGGTACCGGCAAGGAACTGACGGCCAAAGCCATACATGATAATTCCCCTCGCAGCCAGAAGGCGTTTTTGCCGATTAACTGCGCCGGGCTAAGTGAAAGTCTTCTCGAAAGCGAATTGTTTGGTCATGTCAAAGGCGCTTTTACCGGCGCCATGAACGACCGCAAGGGCTTGTTCCAATTGGCAGACCGCGGGACGCTGTTTCTCGATGAAATCGGCGATATGCCGATGCCGATGCAGGCCAAACTGCTGCGTGTCCTGGAAGATGGGCTGATTTTGCCTGTGGGCGGTTCTTCTGCGATTAAAGTTGATGTCCGGATTATCAGCGCTACCAATCATGATTTGGCCAAGCTGGTGGATGAAAAGAAATTTCGCCAGGATTTGTATTTCCGCATCAAAGGCGTCAGCGTCACCCTGCCGGCATTGCGTGATCGCGTGCAGGATATCCCGGAGCTGTTTGGATATTTCCTAAAGCAGACCTGCGAGGAGGTTGGGGCGGATATTCATCTGATTACCGAACCTGCGATGCGGGCGCTGATGAGTTATCCGTGGCCCGGCAACATCCGTCAACTGCGTAATGTGGTGCGGATGATGGTGGTGATGTGCGACCATGATACGCTGGATCTGCGGGATTTGCCGCCGGAGATTGGCCGGGTCAAAGAACTCGGCAGCGGGGCTGCTGCTGCGGCCAATACGTTGATGGCCGAGCAGTCGATGGAGCAGGTCGAGCGTGAACACATCCAAAAAGTGCTCGAAATGACAGGCAATAACCGCACTGAAGCGGCTCGGATTCTTAAAATCGGCGAGCGGACGCTGTACCGTAAGATTAAAGAATACAATCTATAGGGCACAGCTTAAATTTCCAACTCTCTTTTTGCGGGTGATTACGCCGGAGCCGGGTATGAAGCCCCCCTCATTTGACTGTTTTTCGATTTTTCGATGACCGGTATCTGGTATCCTATCGCAAGGAGATCGCCCTGATTTTCTGATTGCTAAATCGTTTCAAGATGAGTACTATTCGGTTATTCTATCGCAAATAGGTGTGTAGAATGGGTATATGTTGTCTGTAAATTGGAGAAGCAAATGGCAAAAAAAGCGAAGTCAGGTAAAGATACGCAAAATAAAGCTGCGCGGACCGGGCATATTGTCTCGCATACCCACTGGGATCGTGAGTGGCGATATCCAATGTGGGAAACCCGGCTGATGCTCGTGGATTTTATGGATGAGCTGGTGGATGTTCTTGAAAAAGGAATCTACCCGGCCTTTTTAATGGATGGGCAGGTTTCGCCGATTCTGGACTATCTTGAAATACGCCCCGAGATGACCGAGCGTATCAAGGCCCTGGTTGCCGCCGACAAGCTGCAGATCGGTCCCTGGTACACGCTGCCGGATGAGTACCCCATTGACGGCGAGGCGATGGTTCGCAACCTGCTGTTGGGCATCCGCAAATCCGAACAGCTCGGGGGAGCATTCAAGGTCGGCTATACGTCCTTTGGCTGGGGACAGACGGCTCAGCTGCCGCAGATTTATGCCGGTTTCGGGATGGATATCGCCCTGATTGGCAAGCGCGTCGGCAAGCATCGGGCGCCTAAGTCCGAATTCCTCTGGATTGGGCCGGACGGCAGTAAGCTGCTGGCCACCCGTTTTGGTCAGCTGGGGCGGCAGAACTTCTATTTTAAGATTCACCTGTCTTGTTTGTTTGGAATGCATCACGAAGGGCCGGATTGGAAATACATCTGGTCCCAGGGCGGCATCGCCTATCACCGGGCTGACCGGGCGCAGATGGAACAGGACCATTTCCGTCTGGATGCCCCCAAAACGTGGTACCCGAAGACGATTACGCCGGAGCTGATTGAGGAATGCTGGCACACGACCGATGAAAGCGTTCTGGACAATGACCGGCTGATGATGAATGGCTGCGATTATACCGCTTCCCAGCCGATGTTCCCGGAAATGCTTGAACGGATTATCAAAACCGACCCGGACACCTCACGTCAATGGCTTCAGACCACGATGCCGAAGTTTCTGGATATGATGCGTAAGAAGATCGATCGCGAGTCTCTGCCGAAGGTCGAAGGCGAATTGCGCGACGGACCTTCTACGGCGCTGACCGGTAATGCTCTGACGACGCGTCTATATGTTAAACAGCTTAATAAGCAGGCGCAGAATAAACTGATTCGCTTTGCCGAACCGCTGTCGGTTCTTGCGTCTCTGGCCGGGGCTCCCTATCAGGCTCAGCTGCTGCAGAAGGCATGGCAGTACCTGCTGGATTCCCACCCCCACGATTCGATTAACGGTGTTACTCAGGATAAGACCGTGCGCGACGTCTGCGGCAGGCTCGAACAGACGATAGAGCTTTCCGAATCACTGGCCAATCGAGCGATGCAGGAATTGGTTTGCCGGATTGATACCCAGAACTTCAATGACGAGGATGTGCTGATTACCGTGTTCAATCCGCTGCCGTATCCCAGACGCGAGGTTGTGGAGGCCTGGGTCAATATGCCCGGCCAGGAAGGGGCAGATGATTTTGCCAGCACCAACTCGCGCGGCATTCAGATGTTCGATGCCGATGGGAATCCGGTTGGGACCCAGTGGCAGTCCAGCAGCCCGCAGACCTATTGTGTCGCCGAGCTTCATACGCGGGCCTTTCCGTATTATTGCCAGCGTCATCGGGTCTTTTTTGATACCGGCGAGATTCCTGCCGGCGGCTATAAGATATTCCGTGCCGGTTCGGTCAATGAAAAAAGAAAGCAGCCGGTTGCAAGGACGGATTCGCTGGTGCGAACCAGTTCGCTGCTGACGGCGCCGGATGTGATGGAAAATGAGTTCCTGCGTGTTGAGATGAATTGCAACGGGACCTTTAATCTAACCGACAAGCGTTCGAATAAAACGTTCGGCAATCTGAATTACTATGAGGACCGCGGCGAGCAGGGCGACTATTGGATCAACAGCCGGCCGGCGTTTAACCAGACCTTTTCTTCGCGCGGCTGCGCAGCACGCATCTGGAGTGAAGAATCCGGACCGCTTCAGGCGACGCTGGTCAGCGAAGTGACGATGAAGATTCCCTCGCGCGGTATTCCGCAGCAGCAGCGGCGGGGCGATGAATTGACGGACCTGGTGATTCGGACGGCGGTAACCTTGAAAGCCGGCGCCGAACAGGTTGAAGTTAAGGTTGATTTCGAAAACAGACACGAAGATCACGTCCTTCGCGCGATGTTCCCCACCGGGCTTTCCGGGGCATTGTATGCCGATGCCGGCGGACATTTTATAGTGGATCGCCGCTCTGTGCGTCCGCAGGGGCCCGACAAACACTCCGTTTGGCCGGATATGGGAACTTTGCCGCACAATCATTTTGTCGATCTAAGCGACGGCAAAGAGGGTATTGCATTTTTGAATGATAGCCTGACCGAATATCAAGTGCTGGATAATGCTGAACGGACCGTGGCGCTGTCGCTGCTTCGCTCGGTCAAGAACTGGATCTGTACCGAAACCCGTGCAGGGTCGGACTTCCCGTCGCAAAAGGGCGGCCAGTGTCTTGGATACCATACGGTCCGGTATGCGATTCGTCCTCACGCTGGCAATTGGGTCAGTGCGGATGTTCCTTTGGCGGCCGAGCAGTTCAATGTCTCTGTCATTCCAGTTCAGACGCGGCGAAATCCGGGGGTACTGCCTGCAAAACAGGCTTCGCTGTTTGAAATCGATAATCCGGCGATGCGTTTTTCGGCATTAAAGAAAGCTGAAGACCGCGACACGTTTATCGTTCGTGTCTATAACCCGACTGACAAGACCCAGAAGGCAAAGATTAGATTTAATACCCCGATAGCGAAGGGTTGGCTGACGGATTTGAATGAAAAGCGAAGCTGTCCGGCCGAAAACGTAAACCAAAACGGCGTTTTAATCTCGGCAGCTCCTTATAAAATTGTGACCCTGGAAATCAAGCCCAGGTAGTGACGGCGGATCGATATTGACTTGGCAGGTCGTTTTTTGTATATTGAATGGGATATCTGGTTTATCCGAAAATAAACCATTGTTACTATCTTTTCAGGGGTTAATCTATGTATAGACCTGCCAAGTCAACATCGCAATCCGTGATGACCATTGTTCTCCAGTTATTCGCTCTAAGCATTATTTCAGGTACACTCAGTGCCGCACAAACCACGTTTATTTCGCAGGGGTCGCTATGGAAATATCTGGATAACGGCAGCGACCAGGGAACCGGCTGGAGACTCTTATCATTTGATGATTCGGCTTGGAATGCCGGAAATGCGCAGCTTGGCTATGGTGATGGAGACGAGGCTACAGTAGTCAGCTTCGGTCCCAATTCCAATAACAAGTATTGCACCACCTATTTTCGTAAAGTCTTCTCCGTTACAAACGCATCTTCGTATTCCAGCCTTGTCCTGAGGATCCTGCGGGACGATGGGGCGGTGGCTTATTTGAATGGGACCGAAATCTGCCGCACCAATATGCTCGCAGGTGCCGTCTTGTATACAACATTTGCACAGTCCGCGATTGAGGACAATATCTTTTATGAATTTACTGTTAATCCGGCCCTCCTGGTTGAGGGCGACAACATTTTGGCGGTAGAGGTGCATCAGGCCAACGCAACCAGTACGGATTTATGTTTTGATCTGTCATTGACCACGGTTGACAGTATCATTAAAGGGCCCTACTTGATCTATCCAGGCGGCAATAGCACGATGACGGTTCTATGGCAGCTTGATGCGGCAAAGAGCTGTATTTTTGAATGGGGAACGGATACCACATACGCATTGGGCAGTGTCAATACCAGTGAATACAACATTGACCATCAACATAAATATACAATCACCAACCTCGTCCCCTCGAACCGGTATTATTATCGTATCACAGCCGACGGCGATTCCTCAACGGGGAATTTTTTCGCAGCCCCGGCGGATGATGCAGACTCGGTATCCTTCCTGGCCTACGGCGATACGCGCACCAACGTCGGCAGCCATGACAGCCTCTGCGCCGAAATTCTTGCAACCATAGCAGCAGAGCCCGAATACCAAACGCTGCTGCTGCATGTCGGGGATTGGGTCAACTCCGGAGACAGCGAATTGTCGTGGACGAATGAATATTTTCCGAAGTCTTATGCAAATATTTTAGGAATGCAATCGCAGCTGCCCATCTCCGGGTGTATCGGCAATCATGAGGGCAGCGGTGTTCTTTTTAAAAAATATTGGCCTTATCCTTTTGTCGCCAATCGATATTATTGGTCGTTTGATTACGGGCCTGTACACATCGCGATAATCGATCAATACGTCAGCTATACACCGGGTTCTGCTCAGTATATTTGGCTCGAAAACGATCTGGCGACCAGCGATAAACACTGGAAGTTTATCGTTCTGCATGAACCTGGCTGGTCTGCAGGCGGCGGTCACCCCAACAATACCTCTGTACAGAATTATATTCAGCCTCTCTGCGAGAAATACGGGGTTCAGATTGTGTTTGGGGGTCATAATCATTATTATGCCCGGGCGGAGGTCAACCATGTCACCCACCTGACAACGGGCGCCGGCGGAGCACCTCTGGCTACGCCGGATCCAGGCTATCCATATCTGCAGGCTACCTCCAAGAGCCTGGAATTCTGCAAAGTTAAAATTCAAGACAACTATCTGCACATAGATGTTGTGACTCCCAATGGCAGCATTATCGACACGCTTGACATTCTGCGGGGTGATTTTCCTCCTCACGATGGGTGCGTAAATCTTACCGATCTGGCGGCACTATGCAGTCATTGGCTTGAGACCAACTGCGGTAATTGCGGTGGAACCAGCCTGATTTATGATGGCAAAATTGATATCGCCGACTTGGATGAATTTTGCCGGCTGTGGCTTACGTGCCTTCCATAATCCGTAACGCGGCAACCATCGTACTTGAATTTATTATTTGTTCATTTTATGATTGCAATATAAGATGCGGCGGACTTTTTCAAAGGCCCCCATACCCTGGAAATAGAAAATCTGTCAGCTGAAATCTGGTAGCTCTAAACTGAATAAAATGAAATCTCTTTATCGCCACAAACAGACCGGCGACTTGTTTGCCATCGAGACCGACCCGCAGGGCAATATCGTCTCTGCCTCCGGACCGCTTTTGTTTCATAATCTCGACCCCCGGGCACTGGATTATGATGACTATTGGAACACTGAACTAACTGCCAAACTGGCCGACTTTGACCGGATTACCAAAGACGACTATCTGGAGCTGCTGCGTAAAAACGGATTTTTCCCGCAGATGACACAGAGGTGTTTGTTTTAAATGAGAAATGCCAGGTTCAATCGTATGAGCAATAACATGACCTATCAATGCATCCCCCTGTCAACCAGGGAATATAATCTGGTTTTAGGCCGGGTTTTGAATCATCCGACCAAGTCGAAAAAGTACAATGCTTTCAGCGAAAAATATAAGTCTGT